>JAUYMZ010000248.1 GCA_030699355.1 Bacteroidota bacterium
CCCATACGTACTGCAATTTTTTCAGGCCTCCTACGGTATTCCTGAAGGTGGATTAGCATTAGGTCCTATTGGAGGTGGAACGGCAAGTAATGTATTTAGTTTTTATAGAGCCACTGCCCAAGCCAATGTTATTGTTGGTAGAGGTGCTACCATACAAAGTTTGCCATTAGGCATTGTTTATACAGCTAGAGATACCATCTTTAAATATCCGCTAAATTTCCAAGATTCATTTACAGGAAATTATGCAGGTGAGGCCAGCTTTCAAGCATTAGGTACCCTAAAACAAGTTGGAAACAGAACCAGTGTGGTGGATGGTTGGGGCAACATTAGCACTCCGTTTGGAACCTTTAATTGTCTTAGAATTAAGTCTACAGTGATTGGAACAGATTCTATTGTTTTTGGCGGATTTGGTATTCCTATCCCTTCTGAAAGAACTGAATATACTTGGTTGGCCAAAGGTGAGAAATACCCAATTTTAGAAGTGGTAGTAAATAATTTAACCAGCACCATTACAAGTATTAAATTTAAAGATAGGTATAGACCAGAAGCCTACGTTAATAACGCCAATTTTACGGCTAACAGAACGGTGGCAACTCCGGGTGATACCATCACATTTACCAGCACCTCGCCTGGAAATCCTACTGCTTACCAATGGGAAATAACACCCAACAAATTTACGTATGCCGCTGGATTTAACAGCAATAGTGCTAGTCCGAGACTTATTTTTACCGACACCGGAAACTACCAAGTTCGCTTATTAGTAAATTATTTAGGCGGCTCAGATGATACCATAAAAGTAGATTATATTAAGATAAGAATTGGTGCTTTGGCTAAATTTTCTATCAGTAATAATCACCCAAAAATAAACGAAAATGTTAGCCTTACAGATGAAAGTACAGGAGATGTTTTAACTTGGCAATGGACAATCATTCCGAATACAGGGGTAGTTTATTTAAATGGCACAAATAATTTGAGCAGAAATCCTGTTTTGCAATTTAACGAACCTGGTAATTTTGCCGTACAGTTAAGAGTTACCCATATTGCAGGTAACAATACTTTAAGAAAAAATGATTATGTACAAGTGTGGCCAACCCAATTAAACGAGGCCATTGGAGAGCCAAGTTTAACTTTTTTCCCAAATCCTGCATTTCATTTTATACACATAAAAAATATTTTGGCTGAACCAATACAGCTAACAATAAGCAATATTTTGGGTCAGCCTGTATTAACTAAATCCCTTAACAGTAAAGAGTCTACAGATGTTTCAGTAGATTTTTTACCTCGCGGAATTTATTTTATGGAGTGGGTTCAAAACGATAAGAAATTAAGTAAGCGTTTAGTTTTAGAATAAACGCTCTTTGTTCTGTGGAAAAACGCAACATTCCTTTGTCTATATTTGCTCCTGAAGCATGTTAAAAAGTTTAAAAATTAGGAATTACGCCATCATCCGTGAAACAGAAATAAAGTTTCATGCAGGTTTGAGCATTATAACAGGTGAAACTGGTGCAGGAAAATCTATCTTAATGGGCGCACTCGGACTCATTCTAGGCGAGCGAGCGGATAGTAAGGTAATATTAGAAGGAGCAGATAAATGTGTAGTTGAAGCCAATTTTGAAATTGACTCCTATCATTTGCAAGATTTTTTTACCCAACACGAATTGGATTACGAACCTGCCTGTATTGTAAGAAGAGAGCTTACCAACGCTGGAAAATCGCGTGCTTTTATTAATGATACTCCTGTAAATTTACCTATTTTGAAGGCTTTGGGTATTAAGTTAATCGATATTGTTTCGCAACACGAAACCTTAGAACTTAATGAAGCACAATTTCAATTATCTGTACTAGATGCCATTGCCATTAATGCAGCGGTAAAATTAAATTATCAAAACAGTTATAAAACATTTAAGGCGAAGCAGAACGAATTAAATCAATTGCTCAATAAGGAGCTAAAAGCCAAGCAAGATGAAGATTATTTGCGTTTCGTTTTAAACGAATTACAAGAACTTAATCCGCTTGCACACGAGCAAGACGATTTAGAAAAACGCCTCGATGAATTAAGTCATGCCGAAACCATTCAACAAGCTTGCCATGCTGCAAATAATGCCCTAGAGGGTTCAGAAATGGCGCTTTTGGATCAGCTTAAGAACATACAACAAAGTTTAATAGTTGCGGCTAAACACCAAGAAGACATACAAAAATTATTACCAAGATTAGAAAGCAATTGGGTTGATTTGAGAGACATCTCGGAAGAGTTAGCTCAGATTGCAGAGAAAACCTTGGCCGATCCAAACACATTGCTTCAAATAGAGCAACGACTGCAATCTATTTATGCTTTGCAAAAAAAGCATCGGGTTCAAAACAACGAGGAACTGATTGTTTTAAAAGAACAATTTGAGAAACAATTAAATGAAATAGGCTCGCTCGAAACACAAATAGAAGAGGCAAATAAGGCGGTAGAACTTTGGCAGCAAAAGGCACTAGAAAACGGACTACAATTGAGGGCGATGCGAGAGGCTGTGCTGCCAGAAATTACCCAACAAGTTAATCATTTATTACAAGAAGTAGCTATGCCCAATGCCCACTTTGAAATTCAATTACAACAATTGGCTTTTGAAAAAGCGCAGTTGGATGGATTGGATGAAGTTGTATTCTTGTTTTCTGCCAATAAAGGATTTAAACCACAGCCTATAAACAAAGTGGCTAGTGGTGGTGAGTTGAGCAGATTAATGCTTTGTATTCAATCTTTAATTGCCAACCAAGTAAAATTACCAAGCGTAGTTTTTGATGAAATAGATACAGGTATTTCTGGTGAAGCCGCACAAAAAGTTGCCGCCGTAATGCGCAAATATGCCCAATCGCATCAAGTTATTGCCATCTCTCATCTTCCTCAAATTGCTGCTAAAGCCGATGAGCATTTATATGTTTATAAAAGTGCAGATGGAGCGCAAACACAAACCGCTATTAAACGTTTAAACAAAGAAGAGCGTGTGCAAGAAATTGCGCGCATGCTTAGTGGAGAAAATCCTTCAGAAAAGGTATTAGCCGCCGCCAGCGAGTTAATTGGAATTTCTAGTAATTAACAGTATATTGCCAAACATAACATGAGTTTAAGTTTAGAATACAATACAGAAAGAGGCAAATTGCACATTTCTGAGTACGGAAGAATCATACAACGCTTAATTGCTGTAGCAGTAGAGGAACCCAACCGCGAGCGCCGTCAAATTATTGCCAACGACATTATTAAATTAATGGGGCAATTAAATCCTCACTTGCGTGATGTAGCAGATTACAAACACAAATTATGGGACCATCTTTTTGTAATGAGTGATTTTAAATTAGATGTAGACTCGCCATACCCTATTCCTAGCCCCGAAACCATTAAAGCTAAACCTGGTCCGCTTGCCTACCCACAGTCTAAAATAAAGTTTAGATTTTATGGCAAAATTGTACCAAAAATGATTGAAAAAATCTCAGATTTTGAGGAAGGTCCGTCTAGAACTGCATACATAAATGCCATTGGTTCATTCATGAAAATGAGCTCTAAAGCTTGGAACTTAGAAATGCTCAATGATGAGGAAGTAATGAATCATTTAGAAAGTCTTAGTCAGGGTAAAATAAGTATCAATGAAAGTGAAGACTTGCAGTTTAAAAATATGCAGCAAAGAAAAGTAACTGCCATTGGAGAAGATAAATTTACCAACCATAGAAACAGTAATAACAACAATAACCCCAACAGAAATAAGTTTAATAAAAACAAAGGAAGAAATTTTAAGAATTTCAAAAACGGTCGCTAATGCTAGTTGATTCTTTTGGCAGAAAACATGATTATTTGCGTATATCCCTCACCGACCAATGTAATTTTAGGTGTTTGTATTGTATGCCCAAAGAAAACATGGAGTTTTTGCCCAATGCCAACTTAATGCAAGCAGATGAGATTTTTAAAATAGCCCAAATCTTTGTTGAACAAGGCATAAATAAAATTAGGTTAACCGGTGGTGAGCCACTTCTTAGAAAAGATTTTGCCCAAATACTTCAACAATTATCTAAACTTCCGGTAAGCCTTACCTTAACAAGCAATGGCTATTTAATAGAGAAGTATTTGCCTCAGTTAATAGAAGCAGGCGTAAAGTCTATTAACCTAAGCATTGATTCTTTAAAGCCCCAAAATTTTAAGCACATTACCCAACGCAATGGGTTTGATAAAGTATGGAATGCCATAGATTTATTGTTAAAAGCAAAGTTTCATGTAAAGCTTAATGTTGTTGTAATGAAGGACAATAACTTACCTGAAATTTTAGATTTTGTAAAGTTATCAATTCATCAAAAGCTACACGTTAGGTTTATTGAGTTTATGCCTTTTACAGGCAATG
Source organism: Bacteroidota bacterium (assembly GCA_030699355.1). Classification (GTDB taxonomy): domain Bacteria; phylum Bacteroidota; class Bacteroidia; order UKL13-3; family UKL13-3; genus B1. Next base: position 4,371 of record JAUYMZ010000248.1, read on the forward strand.
CATGGGAGCAAGCGCAAGTGGTAACTCATGCAGAAATAATAGATTTGGTTCGAACCAAATATACCATAACAAAGTTGGTAGATGAGAAACATGAAACAGCTAAAAAGTACCAAATAACGGGTGCAAAAGGAACTTTTGCCATTATTTCTACCATGAGTGAGCCCTTTTGCGAAGATTGCAATCGATTGCGTTTAACAGCAGACGGTAAGATTAAAAATTGTTTATTCTCGGCCGAAGAAACTCATTTGTTAAAAAACTTGCGCGAAGGCAAGCAAATATTACCTGTAATTAAACAATCTGTTTGGCAGAAAAAAGCACGCATGGGCGACCAATTTCCAGAGAATTATAAGGATACCGTTTCAGCTAAAATAGAAAACAGAAGCATGATAAGTATTGGAGGCTAGCGCATGATTGGTGTTGATGAAGCAAAAAAAATAATTAATTCGAACACAGTTAAATTAGAATCGGAGCTAATCCCTTTAAACAAGGCTTTAGGAAGGGTTCTATATACAGATGTATTTGCGCGCATAGACACGCCGCCATTTAAACAAGCTGCCATGGATGGGTATGCATTTAATACCGAAAATACCTCCCGAGCATTAGGTATTCCTTTGAGCGGATTATCGGAAGCAGGAAATACCCAACAACATCCATTATTGGCCGGTACTACCCAACGCATTTTTACAGGAGCACCTGTTCCATTGGGTGCTAATACGGTAATTATGCAAGAGAAAGTTCAAGTTAAAAATAACTTAGTTTGGGTTGAACCAATAGACTTCTTACCCCATTTAAATATACGTGAACAAGGCTCTCAGCTGGCCAAAGATAATTTAGCTGTTCCAGCAAATACAAGGTTACATGCAGGTATCATAAGTTTTTTAGCTGGAATGGGATAAACATAAATAACAGTGTAAAAACAGCCAAAAAATGGTTTGTTGATTAGCGGTAAAGAACTCATACCTCCAGGTAATTCGCTCCTATTTGGGCAAATTTATGAGAGCAATTCGATATTGCTCCAAACGGCATTATTAGAAGGCAAAATAGAAGTATATCGTCAACTAATTATTGGCGACGATTGGGAAGAAACCAAAGAAGCTGTTTCGCTTTTATTACAACAATGCGATTTAATCTTGGCAACAGGCGGCATATCTGTGGGAGATTTTGATTTTGTTGGAAAAGCCATGATAGAAAATGGCGTTGAGCCTTTATTTTATAAGGTAAAACAAAAACCTGGTAAGCCACTTTTTTATGGGAAAAAAGATAATGTTCAAGTATTTGCATTGCCCGGAAATCCAGGTTCTGTATTGAGTTGCTTCTATCAATTTGTAATTCCATGCCTGCGCCAAATGAACGGATTAAACCCTCCTATTTGGCACCAAGCAAAATTGAAAACAGATTTTACCAAAAAAACCGGACTAACCCATTATTTAAAAGGATTTGCTACAGATTCAGAGGTGCAAATTTTGGAAGCGCAAGAATCGTATAAGTTAAATGCATTTGTGCGTGCAAATTGCTTGGTTGAAATAAAAGAAGAACAGAATTTTGTAGCTAAAGATGAAGCGGTAAACCTATTTTATTTTCATGAAGCGTGGGTATAGTTATTTATAAAATCATGGAATCGTTGTAAAAAAACCTTTAATTTGTTAGCATCATGAACGAAACAAAAAGCATACAAGTTAAGGTTGTCGCATTTGGTGTTTTACAAGAAATTATAGGCACTTCAAGTCTACAAATAGAATGTTTGCCCGAGCTATCATGGGTTAAAGATTTTTTATTACAAAGCTATCCAGGCTTGAGCAAACAACACATACAATTTGCTGTAAACAAACAATTGGTTTCAGACAATATTACATTAAGTGAAGGTTGCGAAATTGCCTTGCTTCCACCTTTTTCTGGCGGTTAAATGGAAGACACGTTTGCAAAATATCAACGTCAGATTAGCTTGCAAGAAATAGGCTTAGTGGGCATGAAAAAAATTCAAAATGCCCGCGTGCTTCTTGTTGGTGCCGGTGGCTTGGCTTGTTCCTCTCTCCTCTACCTTGCTGCTTGCGGTGTTGGAAATATTGGTATCATAGATTTTGATACCATTGAAATAAGCAACCTACATAGGCAAGTTTTATATGGCCATACAGATATAGGAAAACTCAAGGCTTTAGTTGCCAAAGAGAAGCTAGAAGTTTTACATCCCAATTGCAAAGTTAAGGCCTATGCAACCCAGCTCATCTCAGATAATGCTTACGATATATTTCAATCGTATGATATAATTATTGATGCTTGCGATAACATAGAAACAAGATATGTAATTGAAGAAACTTGTTTAAAATGCAACATCCCTTGGGTGTTTGCAGCCATCAATAAATTTGAAGCACAATTGAGTGTATTTAATTTTCATACTCCTACCCAAGCTGCTGTTCAATACAGTGATGTTTTCCCAAAAACTACTTTGGCTGAACCTGTCCTAAATTGCGCAGAAGCTGGTGTTTTAGGCATATTGCCAGGAATTGTTGGTAGTTTACAAGCCAATGAAGCACTTAAAATTATGGCAGGTTTCGGCACTGTTCTTTCCAATTCTATTCTTTATTACAATGCCTTGCATAATACCTTTTACCCCATTCAAATTAAACCTTAAAAGCTATAATGATGGAAACTAAAAAGAAAAAACAGGTATTTATAGAAGGTCCCATTTCTAGTTCTTTTATTGGCAATAGCATAGCCAAACATAGCAGCAAAACCAATATTGGTGCCCATCAAATATTTCTTGGTCAGGTAAGGCAAGACCATAAAGAGGACGCCTTGGTAGAAGCCATAGAATACACTTGTTATATAGAAATGGCTGAACCAATTTTAGACCAGATAAGAGAAGATTGTTTTGAAAAATTTGATGTGAGTTGTCTGCATATATACCATAGTTTAGGCAAAGTTATGGCAGGCGAAATATGCCTTTTCGTTTTTACTTCATCTGCACACAGACAGGCAGCAACAGAGGCTTGCAGCTATTTAGTAGAGCGCATTAAGAAAGAGGTTCCTATTTGGGGAAAAGAAATTTTAAACAACCAAGAGAGTCTCTGGAAAATTAACCAATAAGTTACATGATAGATATTACACATAAATCGCCCACCTATCGCAAAGCGGTGGCAAGTGCCATTGTTAAATTTGGTTCGAACCAAACCATTGAGGCTATTATTCAAAAGCGCGTTCCTAAGGGAGATGTGCTAGAAATGGCCAAAACTGCGGGTTTATTTGCGGTAAAAAAAACCAGTGAACTCATTCCAGATTGCCACCCAATACCCATTGAATACACGGCTATATCATACGAGTTAGGTTCAGACCAAATTACTATTTTTGTTGAAATTGCTACTGTTTACAAAACAGGTGTAGAGGTGGAAGCCATGCATGGGGCCTCGGTGGTAGCGCTTACCATGTACGATATGCTGAAGCCAATTGATAAAAATATTAGCATTGAACACATAGGTTTGGTATCGAAAAAAGGAGGCAAGTCTGATTATAAAAACGAAATTGGACATACGTTAAAAGCGGCGGTAATTGTTTGCTCTGATAGTATTTCTGCCGGTAAAAAAGAAGATAAAGCGGGCAAAGAAATTATTCAGAAGTTAGAGAATATGAACTTTGAGGGCACAGAATATATCGTTATTCCAGATGTAATTCAGGATATTCAAACTCAAGTAAAACAGTTTTGTGCGCAAAAGATAAACTTACTCATTATAACCGGTGGCACGGGCTTATCTCCTACCGACCATACGCCCGAAGCCTTAAAACCCCTCCTAGAAAAAGAGATTCCCGGAATCACAGAAACGATTCGAAATTATGGTCAGCAACGCATGCCCTACGCCATGTTATCTAGGAGCGTTTGTGGCTTAATTGGAAACACCTTGGTACTTGCTTTACCGGGCAGCACCCGCGGCGCATCAGAATCTATGGATGCCGTTTTTCCGGCCTTATTGCATATTTTTAAAATGATGCAAGGTGGAAAACACCCATAGAGATGTAATAAATTGCGTCTCTACACGGCCACTTCGTGGTCGCGCAGGGCTTGGTTTAACGACGTTTTTAAATCGGTACTTTCTTTGCGTTTCCCAATTATCAAAGCACATGGTACTTGAAACGAACCTGAAGGAAATTCTTTGGTATAAGAACCCGGAATTACCACAGACCTCGCTGGTACTTTTCCTTGATAAGTTATGGGTTCAGCACCGGTAACATCTATAATTTTTGTACTCATAGTTAAGGTAACACCTGCGCCTAAAACGGCTTCTTTCTCTACATGCACGCCTTCTACTACAATGCAACGTGAACCAATAAAACAATTGTCTTCTATAATTACGGGTGCTGCTTGAACAGGCTCTAAAACGCCGCCAATACCAACGCCACCCGACAAATGCACGTTTTTACCAATTTGCGCGCAACTGCCAACTGTTGCCCAAGTATCTACCATGGTACCTTCATCTACATAAGCACCAATGTTTACATAACTTGGCATAAGAATGGTTCCTTTGCTTAAAAAAGCACCGTAACGCGCAATGGCATGTGGCACAACCCTTACACCCAGTTCGGCATAATTTTTCTTAAGCGCCATTTTATCATGAAACTCCATGGGTCCAACCTCAATGGTTTCCATTTTACGAATAGGAAAATATAAAATCACTGCTTTTTTTACCCAATCATTCACCTGCCAGCCGCTTTGAGTAGGCTCTGCTACGCGCAATTTTCCTTTATCTAACTGCTCAATAACCTCATTAATTGCGTTTTGTGTTTCTGTGCTTGCCAACATAGAACGATCGTCCCAGGCAGCCTCAATAATTGCTTGTAAATTCATGCAACAAATGTGGACTTCAAAAGCTTAAATTGCAAGAAAAAAATAGTATGCTGAACCAAACAGCGGATGCAGATTGGAATGAAAGATTAAAAGATGTTTTTGAAAGCGAATCTTTTGCAAACGTAAATCGTTTTTTAGAAACAGAAATCCAAAAGGGAATTTTGGTCTTACCTCCTAGGCATCAAATTTTTTAAGCTTTTAATCAAACACACTTTAGTCTGGTA
>JAUYMZ010000210.1 GCA_030699355.1 Bacteroidota bacterium
TCTTTCAAATCCTTCGTTTGTCCATATCGCAATTCCCGCATGATCTGTGATAATTACAGCGTTTTGTGCTTTTTGGGCAACTAAAGCCAAGGTTTTTATTTCTTCTTCAATTTTTTTTCTTTTGGTAATTTCAAACCGAATAGAAAGATATTGATACGGAACTCCGTTTTCACCTAAAAAAGGAATAATGCTAGAATCTACCCAATAAATTTCTCCATTTTTTTTCCTATTGCAGATTTCACCTTTCCAAACTTGCCCCGATTTAATAGTTTGCCATAATTCATTAAAAAAGGATTCAGAATGAAACTGACTATTTACAATATTATGATTGTTGCCTACCAATTCGCCCAATGTGAAACCAGAAACCCGGCAAAAATTTTCATTTGCCATTAAGATATTGCCGTTGGCATCTGTTAAAGATACCAAAGCAGCTGCATCAATGGCAATTTTAAAGTTGCTAAGCTCCTTAAACGATTCTTTTGAACTTAGTTCTAAAATGTTTTCAAGCTTATTATAATCATCTTGAAAATTTCGATAACTTTCATCTACAATTTCTAATAATGCCTGTAGGGTAGTATCTTGCGGAAATTGCTCTCCAAATAATTTTTTTAGTTGCCTTTTCAGTAATCTATGCATGTTTATATGCTTAATCTATTTCATAAAATGTGCTAATCGTCATTGTTTGGTTGTGTAACTCACATTTAGATTCATTAGAGAAGGGCGAAATTTCTCCATAAGAATAAAATCCTGCTAAAACGGTTTCGGTACCCAAAATATCAGATACCCCTTCTACTTCTTCTTCAACCATTTGCTTTAGAACCAATTTTCTTCCAACACAACTTATAAGTATAGCTAAAGTGGGACTGCCAATTGTTTCATCTTTTAAAGTTGATTTAGCCGCACCAATAGCGCCATCAATAAGCCTGTCGAAATTGGCCTTCATAAGCCTAACATAACTTCCCTCTGGAATATCTCCTGCAAAGGTGAGCGATTGCTCTTCTTCATCAACAGCTAAAATTGTTCTCACTACCGGCTCTTCGTTTCTATCTGTTCGCAAGTTTAAGGGAAACAATAAACCAGATGATGGAAGGTCTTTTGCATAATCACCAAGGAAAGATTTATATAGTTCTAATGCAGGCTTTCCGTCTAATTCGTATAATATGTTATTTTTAGATTTGGTTACTAATCTTTCAATTCCAAAATTATCCCACCCGCCCAAACTACCGTACGAAATTTTTAATTTATCTCCATAAAATCCAATAGCCGAAACCAAATTTTTACTGGCAAGTCCTTCCTCATTAATAATATAGGTTTCTTTAAATTGTGCGCCATCTCCTGCTAAGCCTCCTGTTGCCACAACATGCGGTGGTAGGGCAGAACGAACACCTCTTACCAGCTCCGAGCCGTTTATGTTTAGCCCCTCACTCATAATAAAAACATGAATTAATCCTTCTGTTGGTAGCTTTTTTATTAGGTTTGAACCAACCTCATAACTTGTATCTGGATGGCTAATATTTTCACTAACATAAGCAACGCTACTGTGTTTAAATGAAACTAAAGTGGCAATAATTGTATTGTCTAAAACCATGGTTCCACTTATCTCTCCCGCAGATGTTCCACCCACCATGATGGCATTGGGATACTGTTTCTTCAAGATTTTTAAGCCTTCATTGGCAGCTATTAGCTGGGTTGAACCAAAAGCGAAGATTAAATTTGCATCTATGTCTTCAGAAATTTGAGAGACATTTTGCCATCCCTGTTTTGGGGTGAATTTAAGTTGTTGTGTTTTCATAATTTTATTCTTGCAAGCAAGATAATAAATAGTTTAAATTATCCCAATTCTATATAAATTTGTTTAATTTGCCTCCCCATGAAAAATAAATTAATCTATATAATCAGACATGGTGAAACCGATTTTAATAAATTAGGTATTGTGCAAGGTAGCGGAATCAATAGCGATTTAAATGAAAAAGGGGTATCGCAAGCCAAACGATTTTATGAATATTACAAGGACATTCGCTTTCAAAAAATTTATACCTCTGCTCTCATTAGAACGCAACAATCTGTATTGCCCTTTATAGAAGCCGGTAAACCTTATCATATTTTTTCTCAATTAAACGAGATTTCATGGGGGATTTTTGAAGGAAAACCACAAAATGAATCAGAGAGGTTGGCTTATTGGGAGGTTGTAAATGCATGGAAAAATGGCGATTTTACCGCTAAGATAGTTGCTGGAGAAAGTGCTTCCGAATTGCAAGCCCGCCAACAATCTTTTATCCAAGTTTTAAAAGCTCAAAAAGAAGAATGTGTATTGGTTGCCACCCATGGGCGTGCCATGAAAAGCCTTCTTTGTACCTTACTTAACTTACCTTTAAGCGAAATGGAATCTTTTGAACACAGTAATTTATGTTTGTATGTTTTGTCTTTTGATGGAAATTCTTTTGAATTGATTATCAGGAATGATACGGCACATTTAAATGTATAATTAATGTAAGTGTAAACTATTGGTCAGTTTACTCATCCAATGCAAAGTTTTTGCTTAAAAAATTAACATTTGTTTTACATTAAATTAACCAAAATGAATAAAAAACTTATTATCCTAATTGTCTTTTTTGTCTTATCTCGGTTTCCACTTAGCGCCCAACAATGGGGCGATTATACTTTTTACAGTCTTCAAAATAGCACTACTGGCGTTTTGTTAGATACTAATCAAGCTGTTTTTAAAACTTGGAATTTTACTGGAAAAACAGGTTATGCCAGCTATGTTTTACCCGGTGGGGTTGTTTTAAGACCCGTTGCTAAAACAGGAAACTCATTTACAGGAGGTCCTATTTGTGGTCAGGTACAAAAAGTAGATTGGAACGGAAATATTATTTGGGATTATACCTATTCTACAAGCACCTATTGTTCTCACCACGATATTTGTGGTATGCCAAATGGCAATGTATTGCTTATTGCCTACGAACTTAAATCGGCAGAAGAGGTTACTGCCGCCGGAAGCAACACCAGCCTTATTATGTGGCCAGATAAAATTGTTGAGGTTAAACCAACCGGTTTAAATAGTGGCGAGGTTGTTTGGGAATGGCATGCATGGGATCATTTGGTTCAAGATGTAAACCCCAATAAAGCAAACTATTACCCAGCGGTTAAAGACCATCCCGAATTACTTAATATCAATTATAAAACTGCCAAAGATTGGATGCACGTAAATGGCATAGATTATAATCCAATCTTAGACCAAATTGCCTTCTCTAGCAGAACCTTTAGTGAGTGGTTTGTTATAGATCATTCTACCACTACCCAAGAAGCCGCTAGCCATACAGGTGGTAACGCAGGAAAGGGTGGAGATATCTTATTTCGTTGGGGAAACCCTAGCGCTTGGGGTCAAACCGGAACTGCCATTCTCAATGTTTCCCACGACGCCCATTGGATTCCTGAAGGTGTTCCAAATGCGGGTAATTTAGTGGGTTTTAACAATGGTGGTACAAGCTCATTTTCTACCGTAGACCAAATTAAACCGCTTATGAATGGGTATAATTATGAAAGAGAAGCGGGAAAAGCTTACGGTCCAACCACTTTTGATTTACGACATATAGCCAATGGAAAAACCACCAATATGGGCAACTCTTATCAGTTACCCAATGGAAATATGTTGGTGTGTATTGCTTTATCTGGTAAAATTTATGAGATAAATGCACAAGGTACGCAGCTTTGGACAAAAACACTTTCTGGTTCTCTGGCGCAAGCTTTTAAGTATGATACTTGCCATGTAAAATATCCAGCACCTCCCATTCCAACCATTACAAACAGCCAAAGTGTTTTAGTAGCTTCCGATGCTTCAAGCTACCAATGGTATAAAAATGGAACACCCATTCCTGCTGCCAATGCCAAAACCTACGCTGCCAATACAGAGGGCGTTTATTTGGTGAGAACCACCGATGCATTGGGCTGTAAATATAGTTATTCTGCTGGCTATAAGTGGAGCACTGGTTCCACAGGCCTTGCAAATGTTGGTCTGAACCAAAAACCTCAAATGTATCCTAATCCAAGTACAGGATTTTTTACACTAGACTATCCGCAATTAAATGAGCATACTTATGAGGTAAGCATTATCGCTATTGATGGTAGTATAATAAGTACAGTAAAGAATATCAATAAATTTGATTTAACTGGATTAACACCGGGCATATACTTTGTTAATTTAAGCATTGATGGATTAGGTTCAGCCAGTACTAAAATTGTTTTACAAGCTAATTAATTCTGTTTATGAAATCATTTTATATCGCAAGTTTGTTGCTGTTATCTTTCTTTCAGGTAGGGGCAAAAAAGGTGAAATTTGCAGTAGATATGTCGGGACAAACTATCATGTCTACTGGTGTGCATGTAACTGGAAATTTTCAAGCATTGGCGGGGTATCCAGGCGGAGATTGGCAGAGCAATACCACGCTTTGTACGCAAGAAAACAATGGTAATATTTATAGTGTAGTAGTTGATATTCCGGCTCATAGAATTTACCAATATAAATTTGTAAACGGCGATCAGTTTTATGAAGTTGAGTTTGTACCAGAAGAGTCGCGTGTGAATTATGATTTTAACGATAATAGATGGATTTATGTCGACTCTTCGAACAGCGATACATTTACATTTCCAATTATCCTTTTTGGTGGAAACGCTCCCGCAGGAAAACTCCTATTTAGAGTAACTGCCGATGCCAAAGAACTGAGTAATTTAAGTCTAGATGGCCTTTATTTTCTAGGAAATCAGAATGGTAATTTCCCTCTTAAAATGGATAATTTAAAAGATAAATACTTCGATTTGTTGCTTTATGTTGATAGTAATTTTTCGATGAATTATCGTTTTTTAAATGGGAATAATATAGATAGCGCAGAGCTTGTTCCAGCAGCCTGTAGTAATGGTCTGAACCGAACTGTTTTATTGCAAGTAAATAAAGTTGCCTCGGCAGTTTGTTTTGCCTCATGCGAGCCTTGTTTGGCAAATTCTTTACTTGAAGAAACAGCCTTGTATGAGTTGCTTATTTATCCTAATCCTACCCACGGTTTGGTTGAGCTTTCTTTTCCAAATACCATTCAATTAAACAGTGTTGAAGTATATAATTCTGTTGGCAAGCTGCTGCTAGAAGTGCCAATACATAATAAGCAAAGCCAAGTTTTAGATTTAACTGGCTTTGCCCCTGGATATTATTTACTTAAAACACAGAACAATAAAGGACAAACAAACATTCAAAAATTAATTGTAAATTAGTGCCCATGCGATTTGTTTTTTTATTCCTGTTTTTTACTGCTTACTTTTCTCAATCTAAAGCGCAAGATTTTTATGATTTGCATAAAATTCAAACCATTGAAGTTTATATTTTAGATACGCAATGGCGAAGCAAATTAGATATTTTAAAAGCTAGCACCGAAGATTATCTTTTAGCAGATTCGATTATAATAAATGATGCTAAATTTGAAAATGTTGGAATAAAATTTAAAGGGAATAGCAGCTATAAGCCAAGTTATGCTAAGAACCCTTTTCATATAGAGTTAAATACTTTTCAAAAACAAAACTACCAAGGGTATCAAGATATTAAATTAAGCAATGGTTTTGGCGATCCTTCCTTTGTAAGAGAAGCTCTTGCCTATCATGTTTTAGGTGCCTATATGGATGCACCTAAATGTAATTTTGCTAAATTATATATCAACAATGAATACATTGGTTTATATACCAATACCGAAAGTATAAACAGTGATTTTGTGGAAGATAAATTTGGTTCAAAATCAAATACTTTTATCAAAGCAAATCCCATTTTAAATCCTAGTCCTGCTAATAAGTGTAACCTAAAATACAAAGGTTCCGACACCAGTTTATATACCAATTTTTACGAACTTAAGTCGGACTTAGGATGGAAAGATTTGGTAAATTTATGCGATACAGTGAGCAATAAAACGGCTGCAATAGAGGCAATACTCGATATGGATAAAGCCATTTGGATGCTGGCATTTAATGCACTTTTGGTAAACTTAGATAGTTATACTGGCGCCTTTTGCCAAAACTATTATTTATACAAAACCGATGCAGGAAAATTTGTACCTATTGTTTGGGATTTAAATATGTCTTTTGGGGCATTTCCATTTGCCGGTGGTCCGAGTAATAGCATGGGAAATCTTTCTGTTTTGGGCATGCAACAATTGCCGCCAAATATTCACGATACCCATGAAGATTGGCCTTTAATACAAGCTGTTTTTGCAAATCCTAGGTTCAAAAAGTCTTTTTATGCCCACTTTAAAACCATGCTCAATAATCATTTTGATACGGGTTATTATAAACAGGTTTTTGTTCAACTTCAAGATTTGGTAAGGGCAGATTTGCAGGCAGATGCCAATAAGTTTTTTGGAATGTCAGACTTTCAGAACGCAGCCGATTCTACTATTAGAAGTGGAAACTTTATGGTTCCAGGAGTATTTCAATTGATGGAACAGCGCATTTCTTATTTAAAAACTTTGCCTGAGTTAAGTATGGCCGCACCTCAAATTACCGAGGTGAAACCTTCCACCGAAAATCCAATTTGGAATCAGCAAGTAAACATCAATGCTCGGGTAGTATTAGCAGGTACAGGCTCTGTTTTTATTTACTATAAACGAACCAAATGGGCTTCTTTCGAATTGGCTCAAATGTTTGATGATGGAATGCATGGTGATGGAATGCCTGGCGACCAAGTTTTTGGTGCTTCTTTTACTATGAGTAGCCCTTTTTTGTATTATTATATTTATGCCGAAAATGCCAATGCAGCTCAATTTTCTCCGCAACAAGCAGCTTTTACTTTTTATACTCTACAAGTAAATTCACAAGAACCTGCTAAAGGGGTTTTGGTTATTAATGAGTTCTTGGCTTCAAATAAAAAGAGCGACATTAATGAATATGGTGCTTATGAAGACTGGATTGAACTCTACAATAATAGCAACCTAGCCATTGATTTAAGTGGATTTCAAATCTCAGATAATTTTAATAACCCAAATAAATATGTGTTTCCTATTGGAACCCGTATTGAAGCAAATGCTTATTTAATGCTTTGGGCAGATGATATGCCTAGTACTGCAAAATACTTACATACGGGTTTTGCTTTATCGGCCACAGGTGAAGAGCTTGTTTTATCGAGTGCTTTGGGGAGGGTTTTGGATAGTATTTCGTTTGGCAGTCAAGAAACAGATAAACCAACAGGAAGATGCCCTAATGGAATTGGAAGTTTTACGCAAATTTCTAAAGCAAGTTTTAACCATGCCAATATATTTTGTGCCACTGGAAACGCAGAAGTACAGTCTGTTTCGCATAATGTTTACCTCTATCCCAATCCAAGTAATGGAGCTGTGTTTTTGCATAATCCTACTGGTTTAAAAGTAGAAATGGAGGTATTTAATTTACAAGGAAAATTAATTAAGTTGGTAAATTCTTCTTCATTAATCTCTTTGGAAGAGTTAAGTGATGCCTGCTATTTTGTGGTGTTTAAAGATGTAAATGGGGCTTTTATACGCTCCCAAAAATTGATTATATATAAGTAATTTATGGATAGGATGAGGTTTTCTTTAATCGTATTTTCTTTAATTATTGGTCTGAACCAATCTTGCAAAAAGCCCGAAGGAGAAGGGGGTAGCGCAAGCATTAAAGGGAAAGTATGGACGCAAAAATACAATGGCACTTTCTCTACTTTACAAGCAGAGTACCCTGGTGCAGATGAATGGGTTTATATTATTTATGGCTCAGAAACTTCTTATGGAGATAGAATAAGAACCAATTATTTGGGCGAATTTGAATTTAGGTTTTTAAGAACAGGAAAATACAAACTTTATGTTTATTCGAGGGATAGTACTTTCCAATCGCCTTCAGGTGAAGTGGCAGTTGTTAAAGAGCTAGAAATAAAAGAGCGAAAACAAACAGTAGATGTTGGACAAATAATTATTTTTGATTGATGAAAAGAGTAGGATTAACCATAGTTATGGCCTTTATCTTTGTGTTTTTAGGTTCAGCCCAAAGCAAAAAGGTTTTAAGAAAATATAGTGTTAAGGGGCAAGCTGTGGAGCATGTAGAGTTGAATAATACCCACATTGACGCCAAAGTTGTATACAACAAAAATGGTGAACCACTAGAAGAAATTGATTACGATAAAGAAGGTAAACTGAAATCACATAAAAAGTATAAATACAATAAAGATAATGAATTAATAGAGCAGTTAGAGCTAGATGGAACAGGCAAATTGAAAGAAAAGAAAACCTTTGAATACAATAATTTGGGTGATAAAATTGCTGAAAACACCTACAATGGTGCAGGTGAATTAACACGCAAAGAATTAAGTGCCTATAACCAAAAAGGTTTACGTACAGAGAAAAAAGTGTTCGATGGAAAAGGCAATCTAGTGCATACAAAAAAGTACAGTTATACTTTTTAATGGAGGGAATACAAAACATATTATCTCGGTTCGAACCTATTAATTTACAGCAAATGGATGCAGTAAAATTAATGGATAGAACTGATCGTAAATTTGCTTTTCTATATCAACAATTGCCTCAAGTGCTGCAAGAATTAGAGCCATTTTACCACGTATTAGAAATTGCCAATACACGGGTTAGTAGGTATCGTTCATTGTATTTCGACGATGATAAATTGGCGTTATACCATCAACACCACAATGGGAGGTGTAATAGAGTTAAAGTAAGGCATAGAACCTATGTAGAAAGCAACTTGGCTTTTTGGGAGGTTAAGATTAAAAACAACAAAGGTAGAACCATTAAAAACAGAATGCCCTTGGCAGAAGTGCCTTTAAATTTGTCTTCCGACCTTAGTAATTTTGTATTAGAAAAAGTTGGTTTTAATGCCCAAGCTTTACAAGCTACGGTTTGGGTAAATTACCAAAGAATTACCTTGGTAAATAAGCACTCGCCCGAACGACTTACCATAGATATAAACTTGCAAATAGAACACCCAACGCAGCAATTGCAATTTCCTAACTTTGTTATTGCAGAAGTGAAACAGCCTAAAAGAAGCTATTCACCATTTTTTAACCTAGCTAAGCATTTAAAAATACGAGAAGGCTCTTTAAGTAAATATTGCTTGGCCATTTCACTCATTCACCCAAAAGTGAAACAAAACAACTTTAAAAGAAAAATTAAACAATTAAGTACGCTATTACACTAAAATTATGTTGTTGTTACAAATTACCGAAGAAGCTGTGCTTAAAACAGACTTAGATGCGCTATATAAAATGCTCCACAAATTTGCTTGGCGCTATCTCATTAATTTTATTTCGGTGCTTGTTTTAATTCGTGGGGTGTACTACTCAAAATATAAAAGAAGCGACTTATTTTTTACTTATTTTATCTTTAACCTAATCATATTCCTCATTTGTTTTTTACTAAACAAAGTAGAGTTAAGCATGGGGGCAGCTTTTGGATTATTTGCTGTATTTAGTATGTTACGGTACCGCACAGAAGATATTTCTTTAAAAGACATGAGCTATCTTTTTTTGGTTATTGCCATGGGTCTAGTAGCAGCAGTAGTTAAAATTAAAGATGCCAGCGATACCTATGAATATTTGTTTTTGGGGCTAATAAATAGTTTAATATTGCTCTTGGCTTTTTTACTCGAAGGCTCTTTGTTGATGAAAGCTGAGGCGGCTAAAATAATTCATTACGAGAATATAGATTTGGTTCACCAATCTAAGGAGGCAGAATTGATAGCTGATATAACTTTACGAACCGGGATTAAAGTTCATCGTGTTCAAATTCAGAAAATTGATTTTTTGAAAGACGAAGCCCTTATGAAAGTTTTTTACTACGAATAGTATTAGCATGAAAAGGCTCTTCCAATTTTTACTTTTTATTTCTATCCTCTTTGGTTCAGCCAGTGCCCAAGACCGTTTAAATGATGCACGTGTTTGGCTGCGTTTGGGTGCCTCTACCAATATAAGCGAGCGTTTAAAATGGTTGGGTAAAGCACAAATTGGGTGGGAGAATAATGCCCTAAAGTTTGATTTTGTATACCTGCGCAATGAATTTCAGTGGAAATTAAATAAAAATGTGGCCTTAATTGGCAATTACACCATTTATGAACAACAAACTAAACGCGAAAATTTTAGAACCGGACATCGATTGGCAGCGGGTTTTAAGCTTAAACATAATTGGGGTAGGTGGGAGTTTCAATGGAGAAGTTTGTTTTTGTCGAGGTGGAATGCGCTGTTAACCGACGAAGAAGGGATGTTGGCAAAGTACAGAAATAGAAACAGAGTGAGCGTTTCCTATGACTTCACTAAACGTGTTTCATTAGGCCTTCAAAATGAAATGTATTTGGAGTTGAACCGACAAGAAACTCCGTTTATTGGCGCCAATAGGTTTACCTTGAGTGCTTCCTATAAACTCAGTAAAAGGGCTACTTTAGAACCCAATTTTATACTTATTCACCGAGATATTCCATGGAGCAGAGACTTTATCTATAGAATGAGTTATTTCTATCATTTTTAGTCCAAAAAAAAGCCTGAAAATAAATGTTATTTTCAGGCTTTCTATAAAATTTGGAGGATGAATTATCTTAATATTTCTCTTGAAATTACGATACGATTAACCTCACTTGTTCCTTCGTAAATTTGGGTAATTTTTGCATCACGCATTAAACGCTCTACATGGTATTCTTTAACATAACCGTAACCTCCATGTACTTGCACCGCTTCTGTAGTAACCCACATGGCAGTTTCTGATGCAAATACTTTGGCCATTGAACTCATTAAAGCATAATCTTTACCTGCATCTTTTAGGGCAGCCGCTTTAATTACCATTAAACGCGCTGCTTCAATTTGAGTGGCCATATCTGCCAACTTAAACTGAATAGCTTGGTGGTGCATAATCTCTTTACCAAATGCTTTGCGTTCCTTAGAATATTTAAGCGCCAATTCATACGCGCCGCTAGCTATTCCTAAAGCTTGGGCAGCAATACCAATTCTACCACCCGCTAAAACTTTCATGGCAAATTTAAATCCAAAACCATCTTCGCCAATTCTATTTTCTTTAGGCACTTTTACGTCTTGAAACATAATTGAATGTGTATCGCTTCCACGAATACCCATTTTATCTTCTTTTTTACCTACAGTAACACCTTCCCAACTTTTTTCTACAATAAAAGCGTTAATTCCTTTATGGCCTTTTTCTACATCAGTTTGGGCAATAACCAAATAGTATGTTGCAGAATTACCATTGGTAATCCAGTTTTTGGTTCCATTTAATAAATAATGATCGCCTTCATCTGTGGCAGTGGTTCTTTGTGAGGTAGCATCGCTTCCTGCTTCTGGCTCAGAAAGTAAAAAGGCGCCATGTACCTGACCGCTAGCCATAGGTACCAAATATTTTTGTTTTTGCTCTTCGGTACCGTAAGTTTCTAAACCCCAGCAAACCAAAGAATTGTTTACAGAAACCACAACAGAAGCCGAAGCATCTATTTTTGAAATTTCTTCCATAGCCAATACGTATGAAATGGTATCCATACCAGAACCACCATATTTTGGATCAACCATAATGCCCATAAAACCTAGCTCGCCCAATTTTTTAATTTGCTCTGCCGGGAATTTTTGTTCATTATCTCTTTCAATAACGCCTGGTAATAACTCAGTTTGCGCAAAATCTCTTGCTGCCTGCTGAACATTTAAATGCTCTTCTGTAAATTCAAAGTTCATATTCTGTGATTTAGTGAGGCGAATATATTACTTGCCTGCACATTTTCCAATCTACAAGAAATGATTTTACTTAGTTGGCCTTAATTTTTGCCTCAATAGCACTGGTAGAATAGCCCGGAATAAAGTCTAATGTCTTGATTTCTCCACCTTTAGCACTTACAATGTCGTAGCCAACAATGTTTTGTGCTTGGTAATCGCTTCCTTTAACTAAAACATCGGGCTGAACCAATTTAATGAGTTCGTATGGGGTGGCTTCACCAAATAAAATAACGGCATCTACAAAAGCCAGTGATGCCAAAATTTGCATCCTAGATTCTTGGTCTTGAATAGGCCTATGAGCTCCTTTTATGGTGCTTACAGATTGGTCTGTGTTTACCCCAATTATTAAAACATCGCCCAAATCTGCGGCTTTAGCTAAGTAATCTACATGTCCGCGGTGTAAAATATCAAAGCAGCCGTTGGTAAATACAATTTTCTTTTGGTTTTGGCGCCAAAGTTCCAATTGGGCTTGTAGACTTTGTGTGTTTTCAAATATTTTGGTTCGAACCAAACTATGCTTGCTCATTTGTTTTTTGCTTTTGTTTGGCAATTACCAATAGCGAGGCAACAGCGCCAAGTATCAACAATACAATCATTTGTATGCCATGTACCATGGTGGCATAAGCAATACCATCTTCTTTGGGAATGCTAAAAAGGAGCAGCGATTGCATTACAAAAAAATGGTAAGTGCCAGCACCAGCGCCTGGAGCAGGCAACACAATGCCAAGTGTACCTATAGCAAAAACTACCAAACAATCGGTAAAACTTAAGTAGGCGGTGGCTTCTAATGCAAATAAACAGAAGTACATCATTAAAATATAACCCACCCAAATTAGCACAGAAAGCAGTATAAATAAGAGCGGATTTTTTACATGCCTAATGCTTAATAATCCGTCTCCAAAACCTTGTATCAACTCAAATATTTTAACAAATAATTTGCTCTTAACGAGTTTTTTTCGGAGGATAAAAAGAAGTGTCGCACTAACGCCAAGGCCAATAATTATAAGGTATTTCCAGTTAAAAGTGCTGCTAGTTGCCTCCTCAGCATTGTTTGCTAAGGTATCTTTTACAAAAGCTGTAAGTAAATCAAATTTTAATAAGAAAATAGCGCCTAAAATAATAAGCAATAAGGCCAAGTCTACAATGCGTTCTGTAACTACCGTACCCAAAGATTTTTCTACAGGCATATCGTCTGTTTTTCTAAGAGCAGCGCAGCGCGAAACCTCACCGGCACGTGGAATAATATAATTCATCATGTAGCCAATTAGCACGGCATAAAAACTATGGGTGGTGCTTATTTTGTATTGCATAGCCTCGTA
Source organism: Bacteroidota bacterium (assembly GCA_030699355.1). Lineage (GTDB taxonomy): Bacteria > Bacteroidota > Bacteroidia > UKL13-3 > UKL13-3 > B1. The sequence goes on from JAUYMZ010000210.1 coordinate 13,069, forward strand.
CAAAAGCGTAGCACGGTAGGCCCTGAGCCAATGACTTATCAAAGAAATAATTACGCCAATGGCTAACCAATTAAAATTAGCCCCACTCATTTTTTGGAATAGTTCGTTCCAATTGGTATCTCTAAATACGAAATAGAGAAAGAATCCGCCTACCAAAAGGATGAGCCCGTATTGGCTAATTTTTTTCACAGTTCTTAGTGGGTTAACTTGTTGTTATGGTCGGGGTAAACCGCAATGGGTTTATACTTTTTAGCTTCTTCAAAATCCATGAGGCAGTAAGAAATGATAATTACTGAATCGCCGGTAGCTGCCTTGCGTGCAGCAGGGCCGTTTAAACAAATCATACCGCTGCCACGCTCTCCCTTAATTACATAAGTTTCTAAGCGCTCGCCGTTATTGATGTTTACCACCTGAACCTTTTCATTCTCAATCATATTGGCCGCATCCATCAAATCTTCATCAATGGTAATACTGCCTACATAGTGTAATTCGGTCTGACTAACTTTTACACGGTGTATTTTCGATTTTAATAATTGTATTTGCATAGTTATTTTTGCGCTGCGAAAGTAAGCAAAATGCATTACTGTACAAATTTTTGTGGTTTTGTGGAAATGGCTTCTGGCATCTGGCTTCTGGCAACTAGCTTTATTCCTTCGAAATTCCACATTTCTCCTTCGTTCCTTTGTAGCTAAAAAACAAACTACCAAGCAACGAAGCTACTAAGATTTTCTTCGTTCCTTCGTTCCTTTGTAGTTTAAATAAACAAACTACCAAGCAACGAAGCTACTAAGATTTTCTTCGTTCCTTTGTTCCTTAGTAGTTGAAAAATAAACTACCAAGCAACGAAGCTACTAAGATTTTCCTTTGTTCCTTTTTAGTTAAAAAAACAAACTACCAAGCAACGAAGCTACTAAGATTTTCTTCGTTCCTTTGTTCCTTAGTAGTTGAAAAATAAACTACCAAGCAACGAAGCTACTAAGATTTTTC
>JAUYMZ010000258.1 GCA_030699355.1 Bacteroidota bacterium
TTGTAAAAGGCAAAAATAATCCCGTATATCAAAAATATTGGAAGGAGTTTTTGGAGGTGGAAGGGGTGATTAGTTTGGATGAAAGTGATTGAAGCTAATTAATAGGATGTTTGCTCCTATAGCTGATTGTTTTATTAGCCTTCTTTAGTTATTTCAAGGGATAAATTAGCCTTCATCACCGGTATATACAGCATAATATTAATGCCAACCATAATAAATAGAACGCCAAATATTTGAAATGTAAATTCAGTAAAGTTTAAGGCTATTATCGTTCCAAAGCCAATTACCAAACCTAGCAAGGCGCGGATAACAGCAATTTGAATGACCACTTTTTGGTGTAAATTAAACAGCCAACTGCTGAAAATAATTTCCGAAAAGGCATAAAAGATAAAGAGAAAAACGGTAAAGGATATCAGTTCCTTGGTTGAAGTACAGAACAATATAACAGATAAGCCATATGTTAGCATAATCATTGCATGCATCTCATGATAAGCAAATTGAACGTGTTTTCTTTGTCGTGTAAAAGCCGTGATAAACGCAAATATAGCTCCTAAAATCAGTGAAATTCCGAGGGTGTATTTCACTGTTAAAAACAAGTTATTATTTGGAAGTATTAGAAAAACACCAACGAGCGCTGTAATGAAACCGTAAACGTAAATGGGAAGATATTTTTGCATGGTATGATAGATTATGTTTTGAATACATTATTTCAACCATCCAAAGGTCTGCGCTTAGCGTTTTTAAAGTATTATACTATTTGTCTTAATGTTTACATCTTTCACACTATTTTTCTATTTAGCTGATGCTATGTGATGGCATCATTTTTAAGGCATCGTAAATAATTCTTTTAACTCGTCGTTGCTCAGGTTTCCAATCCAGCTTTCGCCGGTGGAAACGGTCATGTTTGCCAATGTTTTTTTGTTTTGTATTAGCTCGTTTATTCGTTCTTCGAAGGTGTTTTTTGTAATAAAACGGTGTACCATCACATTTTTGTTCTGACCAATTCTGTAGGCTCTATCGGTGGCTTGGTTTTCTACAGCGGGGTTCCACCACAAATCATAGTGGATAACGTGGTTTGCGCTTGTGAGGTTTAAGCCGGTTCCAGCCGATTTTAAGGTAAGCACAAAAATTCTATCCGCCGGATTATTTTGAAAATTGTCAATCAAAATTTTTCTGTTTTTTAGGTTAATAGAACCATGATAGAACAATGGTTTTTCTTGGTATTTTTCTTCAATAAAATGACACAGCAATTCGCCCATTTCTTTAAATTGAGTAAAGATTAAAACCTTCTCATTGCCTTCTAAAATGCTATCTAATTTATCGAAAAGGAGAGTCATTTTGCCACTCAGTTCTGGCTTTAATACTTTGTTTTTCAAGAATTGTGTTGGATGGTTGCAAATTTGTTTTAAAGCTAATATCATTTGCAGCACAATGCCTTGTCTTTTAAATAAGGATTGATGGTCGGTTGTGGGTATGTTTTTTATTTCTATTAGCGCGTTGTTTAGTGTTTCTTTATAAAGTGCAGCCTGCGTTTTCTCTAAGTGTGCATAGCTATTTATTTCAATTTTATCGGGTAAATCAGATATAATGGATTTATCAGATTTAAGTCGGCGCATAATAAAAGGCGCGTTTACTTCCATTAATTTTTTAGCAACCTCTTCGTTATTATATTTTTGAATAGGGGTGATGTAATGCTCTGTAAAGTCTTTAAAATTGCCAAGTATACCTCTGTTTGTAAAATCCATGATGTGGTACAATTCACTTAATCTATTTTCTACCGGAGTTCCACTCAACGCGATAAAATGATTGGCTGCAATGCTTTTTACTGCTTTGGTTTGGTCTGCATGTCCATTTTTAATATTTTGTGCTTCATCTATAACTACCACATGCCAAGGCAATGTTTTGAGTTTAACTGCATCGTTTCTAATAGTGCCATAGGTGCTTAATACAACATCAAATTTTTGGTTTTCACCCAATTCTCTTTTGTTGCCATGAAAAACTACAAACGTTAATTTGGGGGCAAATTTTTCTATTTCTGCTTGCCAATTTGTTAGTAAACCTGTAGGAACAATAATAAGTGCTTTTGCCTTTTTAAAATGTCCTTCTGTTTTGTATTTAAGGAGTAAGGCAATTATTTGAATTGTTTTACCTAAGCCCATATCATCGGCCAATAAGCTGCCAAAACCTATTTTGGCATTCCTATATAACCACGAGTATCCCCTGTGTTGGTAGGGCCTAAGTTTGGCTTTTAAGCCTTTAGGTAAATCAATTTCTGGGTACTCTGAAAGGAGTTTAATGGCCTCACTAAGTTCGTTTGTGAGCTCCACTTTTGTTCCCTCATATTCGCCAGATAGGGCGGTGCGCATGAGGGTTAAATTCGAAACCGTTTCCTGCTTTAAAAAATGTTTCTTTATTTTCTCTATTTCAAATTCGTTTACATAGATATAGTTTGCCTTGTATTTAATAAGTCCATTCGATTTTTGAACTAATTTATTAAACTCATCTTCATCAATTAAATCATCGCCCAGTGCAATTTTCCAGTTAAAAGTTAGAATTTGGTCGAGCCTAAAAAAAGTATCCCTTTGGGTTTCTTTACTCACCCGCATGCTTATTTTGGGTTTTATAATCTCTTTTAAACTTATGGGTAAAAGAACCGAAATATTCATGAGTTTTATAACGGGCACTATCTGAAGCAAAAATTCTCCTAATTCTTTGTCTTTTAAAATATAGGGTAAATTGGCTTGGGTGTTTATGTAATCATCTAACCACGGAATGGTGCTTCCCAATTGCGAAACTATTTTTAATATTTCAAACCTACTTTCCTTAAATGTATCATCGCTAAAAACATTTGAAAGCGGAATAGGTTCAGCCCCTTCTTTGTTTTTTTCTATGATTAATATCTCAGCAGAAAATACCTCATCTTCTATTTCGCTTATTTTAAATTGAGGCTGGTAGGGGCCTTCGATAATATAATATTTCTGCAACCAATTTTGGATGCCAATGCAGTTCTTGTTTAAGCCCGGACGGTGAAATTTATAAGGTTTTGAGGTGAAGAATAACTGGGTAAAAATGTCGGGATTATCAACTTGGTTCAGACCTAAAACCAATTCGCTTATAAATATGGATAAGAGATTGATTGCAGTATCCTGGTTAACTTGATTAGGCTTGTTTTGGTGTTCTATGTAGAAATTTTCTAGTGTGCAATTGGCTTCAAACTCTTTGATTAATTTGTGTACCGCTTCATTTAAAGATGCTGGCAGCCACCTAATCATTAATATGTCGGTTTCTATCTGTAAAAATTGGGGAATAATTGCTCCATTAGCCACTAAATGAATGGCTAATAACAACAGTTGATAAAGCTCTTGGGTGCCTGTTTGGTGGTGATTGAGCTCCTGAATGGGAATGTTTATGAGCAATTGTATAAGGTTAGCTACGGTAGTAGTTTGCTTACTTATTTCTACTTTTTTGCTGCCATTAGCCAATAGAATTACCTGTATAATGGATTGCGGATGTAGCGTGCTGCCTTGAGTTAAAGGCGGTAATATTTCTGAAATTGCGATTTTTCCTAGCGCAAGTTTGTTTGCTTGCCTAACAATTTTATGGAATTGATTAACGTATATTATTTTAAAATTCTGACTGCCATAAAAAACCGGATTATCTGTTAGTAAGCTCAGCAAAGGTTCTGGAATATAGGGTAGGGTTGATATATCTATTTTGTGGTGTGTTTGGTGTTCAACTTTTTTCTTTACAGGTTTCTTTTTAGGCTTATAATGTAGGTCTATTAAAGTGGGGAATTGAACCAATTGTGGTTTTATAACGATACCAATTTTTTGAAATTTGTTGGCCAAATCAATGCCATGGAGTTTAAAAATTAAAAAAGGGTCGTTATCAAGTTCCTCACTAAAAGTATATATTACGGCTGCCAAATGTTTGCAGGGTACGGCAAAATCTGGGCAAGAGCAGCGCATGTAAAAATCATTCCAGTCTTTTGGAAATACCTGAAGTTTGGCGCCTGTAGCCATTGCCAATACAATTGGATCGAGTTCTTTGTTTAGTAATTTGGAGATAAGAGCTGGGTTTTGAGATAATAATTGGATGAATACATTTAGTTTATCATCATCAAATTTGGGTACTAAAATGCTTATTCTATATGGATGGTATGCAGAGCCTTTTACTTGTGCCTTAATTTCATTGCCAACAATTTTAATTTGGCTAACGGCCCCCTTTTGTGCATACGCTTTCCCCCTTGTCAACCTATTGGCATGGTCAATGTTTTTAAGAGATTTTAAGAATTCTAATCCCCACCAAGTATTGCCAAAATTTTTTTTCATAAGTTATTTTTTTTGTTTCAAATGATTGCTGCGAAGATAATGGTGATACAATTTAATTTTACACCCATTTTTACTTATTTTAATCCTTCGCTTCACGATGCTTCGCTCAAGAGGTTGATTGACCAAAAGAAGGAGTTTGGCTTGTCTAAATGTACGTATTTTCCATATTCGATTTCCATTCATAAGCCCGTAATTTGCTATTCGTAATTTTTAACCCGTAATTCGCAATTCCATCCTATGCTAAAGCTTTGGCTGGCAAGCATAATTCATAATTCATAACTCATAATTCAAACCTCATAATTATCAAAAATGGCTAAAAAGGTAGACGGTTCAGAAACGCCACTTATGAAACAATACTTGGATATTAAAGGTAAATATCCTGGGGCGATTTTGTTATTTAGGGTGGGCGATTTTTATGAAACATTTGGGGAAGACGCTGTAAAAACCGCTCAAATTTTAGGCATTGTGCTTACCAAAAGGGCCAATGGCTCTGCCTCTCACATAGAATTAGCTGGCTTTCCGCACCATTCGCTAGATAATTATTTACCCAAATTGGTAAGAGCAGGTCAGCGTGTGGCCATTTGCGACCAATTAGAAGACCCCAAGCTTACCAAGAAAATTGTGAAGCGTGGCGTAACAGAACTCATTACGCCCGGTGTAAGTTACAACGATAAAATATTAGATAACCGCAGCAACAACTATTTGGCTGCCGTTTGTCTGCAAGATGATAAAGGCGGCATTGCTTTTCTAGATATTTCTACCGGCGAGTTTATGGTTACCGAAGGTCCGATTGCCTACCTAGATAAATTACTGCAAAGTTTTAAGCCTTCAGAAACCCTCGTTTCCAAGAAACAATTGCCTCAATTTAAGCAATTATTTGGAGATAAACTCTATACCTATACCCTCGACGAATGGAACTTTCAATACACCTTTGCCAACGATAAATTACTGGCCCATTTTCAAACGCAATCTTTAAAAGGTTTTGGTATTCAAGATTTGCAATTGGGTATCATAAGCGCTGGAGTTTGTTTGCATTACCTCAGCGAAACCCACCACCACCAAGTGGGACATATCCTCAGCATTTCGCGCATCAACGAAGAGAAATATGTTTGGTTAGATAGGTTTACCATTCGCAACCTAGAATTATTGTTTTCTCCCAACGAAAATGGGGTGCCTTTAATTCAAGTTTTGGATCAAACCGTAACCCCTATGGGTGCTAGGTTATTAAAACGTTGGTTGGTTATGCCACTCAAAGATTTGGTGCTTATTCAAGAGCGTTTAAACATTGTAGAGCAAGCCAAACAACAAAAAGCTTTGCGCAAAAAAATGCGCGAAACCCTTGCCCAAGTGGGCGATTTAGAGCGACTCATTTCCAAGTTAGCCATGCGCAGAATTGGTCCCCGTGAGCTGCAACAACTCAACCGCTCGTTAAAGCTAATGCCCAGCATTCAACTGGCGCTGCAACAAGCCAATCACCCGCAATTAGATAGTTTGGCCAAACAAATTCATTTGTGCCATTGGGTGGTAGAAAAATTAGATAAAATGTTGGTAGCAGAGCCACCGGTTTTGGCCAATAAAGGCAATGTAATTAAAGAAGGCGTAAATGTCGAATTAGATGAATTGCGCAAAATTGCCTTTGGTGGCAAAGATTATTTGTTGCAATTGCAAAAACAAGAGCAAGAACGTACCGGCATTCCGAGTTTAAAAATTGCGTATAACAATGTATTTGGCTACTATTTAGAGGTAACCAATGTGCACAAAGACAAGGTGCCAACAGATTGGATGCGCAAACAAACCCTAACCAATGCAGAGCGTTACATTACCGAAGAACTCAAAAAATACGAAGACCAAATTTTGGGTGCCGAAGAGAAAATTGCGGTGATAGAAGAAAATCTTTACAACGAATTGGTTACTTCTTTGGCTGATGAAATTACCCCCATTCAAAGCAATGCACAACTCATTGGAAAAATAGATTGCTTGTTTGCTTTTGCCCAATTGGCAGAAGCCAATAATTATTGCAAACCAGCGCTGCAAGAGGGTTTTGAACTTAAAATTAAAGACGCTAGGCACCCTGTTATAGAAAAGCAATTGCCTTTGGGCGAACCGTACATTGCCAACGATGTTTTTTTAGATAAAGACACACAACAAATCATTATTTTAACTGGCCCCAATATGAGTGGTAAATCTGCTATTTTACGGCAAACTGCCCTTTGTGTATTAATGGCGCAAATGGGTTGTTTTGTGGCAGCCAAAGAAGCCCATATTGGCATTGTAGACAAGATTTTTACCAGGGTAGGTGCCAGCGATAATTTGTCTTCTGGCGAGAGTACTTTTATGGTGGAAATGACAGAAACAGCCAGTATTCTCAACAACCTTTCGCCCAATAGTTTAATTTTATTAGACGAAATTGGAAGGGGAACCTCTACCTATGATGGTATCTCTTTGGCATGGGCCATTACCGAGTATTTAAATCAGCAACCTTATAAGCCAAAAACGCTTTTTGCCACCCATTACCACGAGTTAAATGAGTTGGAACAAGCAGGCAATGGCATTAAAAATTTTCATGTAAATGTTAAAGAGCAAGACAATAAAGTAATTTTTCTGCGCAAGTTAAAACCGGGCGGCAGCGAGCACAGTTTTGGTATTCATGTGGCCCGTATGGCAGGTATTCCCAAAACCGTTTTGAACCGCTCTGATATATTGCTGAAAGAACTAGAAAAAGGCCGCGAAAATATCTCTGCCAAAGAAATGGGCAAGGTAAAGGCAAACCCCATTCAATTGAGCATGTTTCAGCTAAACGACCCCGTTTTAATAGCCATTAAAGAGCAGTTAGAAAGCCTCGATTTAAACACCCTTTCGCCTATAGAAGCTTTGTTAAAATTAAATGAGTTAAAGAAATTGTTTGAGCAATAGGGGAGGGAATTATGAATTATGAATTATGAATTACGGGAATCAATTGAAAATTACGAATTAAAAATTAAAATTTCATACTTCATACTTCATAATTCATACTTCATACTTCATACTTCATACTTCATAATTCATAATCATTACTGTCCGGGGAAATCTTACTACAGACAAAGAGATCCTTCGCTCCACTGCGTTACGCTCAGGAT
>JAUYMZ010000271.1 GCA_030699355.1 Bacteroidota bacterium
ATCCTCTGGTTATTTTGGCGCTACAATTTGAAGTAAAACCAGCAACGATTCTTTGTATGTTTTGATAGTGTTTTGGCGGTACCGCCTAGATTGTAAATAATAATCAAATTGTTTTAAAGCCTCCACAATATGAGCCGGCACTTCGCTCGAACGCATCAGCGCTTCTCGTTCGGCTAAATCATCCTCTTGTATGTTTATAGTGGGGTCAAAAATATGAAACTGCATTCTCATACTAGGTGTGTCTGGCACATGCCAAGATTTTAAACTGGCACTCCAAAGTGCGCCATCTATAGCTCTTATTTTTTTGTTGAGAAAGGGCTCATTATCAAACGCTACCAATAGTCGCGCTTCACCTTTGTGTTGAATAGGGGTAATTTTCCAGCTCATAGTTTTTTTTAAGCAAAATAAACTTCTCTTTTTTATTTCGGTTCGAACCAAATTACAATAACGCATACTTTTGCCTTCAAAATGCCCAAACTCCGCCATCAATATAGCTTAACAAAAATCCGGTTTACCAGATTTTTGTGATAAAATAAGACCTTTATGTAAGATTTTTAATAAATATTGTTTTGGTTCGAACCAAAATCTTAATATTGTACAAGAGGAAAATTATATGATAGCACAAATACTATTTGTAGCCTTAAGCGGCGTTGCCACCTATTTCTTTGCCAAAAATTTGGGTAAAATAAGAAGAAATATCTTGTTGGGCAGAGACATAGACCTTAGCGATAACAAAGCCTTGCGCTGGAAAACCATGCTAAAAGTAGCGTTTGGACAAACCAAAATGGCCGCTCGTCCCGTTCCATTTGTGCTCCATTTTATTGTGTATGCAGGCTTTATTCTCATAAATATTGAAGTACTAGAAATTCTTATCGATGGTATTTTTGGAACCCACAGAGCCCTTTCTTTTCTGGGTGGAATATACAATGTAGCCATTGGCTTTTTTGAAATATTGGCCTTCGGCGTTTTAGTGGCTTGTATCTTTTTCTTGAGCAGAAGGTATATTTTAAAAATAGCTCGTTTTCAAAGTCCAGAACTAAAGGGTTTTGCCAACCAAGATGCCGCTACCATTTTGTTTGTAGAAATTGTTTTAATGGCTGCTTTGCTAAAAATGAATGCTGCCGATCAAATGCTGCAAGCGCGTGGTGCCGACCATTACCATTTGGCAGGCTCTTTTCCCATTAGCTCTTGGCTTATTGTACCCATTTTTGAAAGCCTAAACCTAAGCGATGGCATGCTTATTTTTATAGAAAAAGCCGCTTGGTGGTTTCATATTATTGGCATTTTTATTTTTATGAATTACCTGCCTTTTAGCAAGCATTTTCATGTTATTTTAGCTTTCCCAAATACCTATTATTCTAACCTAAAAGCCAAAGGCGAACTCAATAATATGGCCAGCGTTACGCAAGAAGTAAAACTTATGCTCGACCCCACCGCTGCCACTCCAGAAGGATACCAAGCACCTACCAGCTTTGGCGTAAAAGATGTAACAGACCTAACTTGGAAAAACCTCATGGATGCTTACAGCTGCACAGAATGTGGCAGATGCACCAGCAGTTGTCCGCAGAACCAAACGGGTAAACTTTTATCTCCACGCAAAATTATGATGGATACCCGCGACAGATTAGAAGAAGTGGGTAAAAACATAGATGCCAACGGTGGAACATTTGTGGCCGATAATAAAAATTTACACAGCTACATTTCTGAAGCAGAACTTTGGGCCTGTAATACTTGTAATGCCTGCGTGGAAGCCTGCCCTATTAATATTAATCCCATGGAGATTATTGTTGAAATGCGTAGGTACAAAGTAATGGAAGAAAGCGCAGCGCCAGCTTCTATAAATAGTATGTTTAGCAACATGGAAAACAACCAAGCACCTTGGCAATTTAGTCCAATGGATAGAGCCAACTGGTCGCAAGATTTAAACAGCTAATCAATCTAAAGCAATACATTTTAGAAAATTTAAAAAGACTTTAACATGAGCGAATTTAGAGTACGTACCATGGCCGATATGATGGCCGCAGGAGAGCAAGCAGATATATTATTTTGGGTAGGTTGTGCCGGCAGTTTCGACGAGCGCGCACAAAAAATTACCAAAGCAGTGGCCAAAATATTACATGCCGCTGGATTAAAATTTGCCATACTTGGAACAGAAGAAGCCTGCACCGGAGACCCAGCCAAACGCGCCGGAAACGAGTTTTTGTTTCAAATGCTAGCCATGCAAAACATTGCTACGCTGCAAGCCTACGAGGTTAAAAAAATGGTAACGGCTTGTCCGCATTGCTTTAACACCCTCAAAAATGAATACCCAGAATTGGGCGGAAACTTTGAAGTGTTGCACCATACCACCCTCATTAACCAATTGCTAAAAGAAGGTAAAATTAGCATTGAAGGAGGCGCCTTTAAAGGGCAACGCATAACTTACCACGATAGCTGCTATTTGGGTAGAGCCAACGATATTTACGAAGCACCGAGAGAAATTATAGAAAAATTAGATGCCGCCTTGGTAGAAATGAAACGCAGCAAAGCCAACGGTTTATGCTGTGGTGCCGGTGGAGCGCAAATGTTTAAAGAAGCCGAAACAGGCAAAACAGAAGTAAACCTAGAGCGCGCAGAAGATATGATGGAAAGCAAAGCCAATGTGGTAGCCGCTGCTTGTCCGTTTTGCATGACCATGTTAAGAGATGGCGTAAAACACAACAACAAAGAACAAGAAATAGAAGTAAAAGACATAGCAGAACTGGTTGCCAGCGCTATGGATTTGTAAGGGTTTTGGTTCAGCCCTACTTTTTAAGTAAGCTAATGCGCTTAAGCATTTCATTTACCTTCTCGGTAGAAATGGCAATTTGCTGATTATTGTTTAAAAGCAAGTAGCCACCATCTGTTTTTACGTACTCTTTTACATAAGATAAATGAACCAAATACGATTTATGACAGCGCATAAACTGCTCTTGTTCCATTAATATTTCTTCGTAATGTTTCAGTCCTTTGCTAGAGGTAATGAGGCTCTCATCTGTTAGTAAAAACTGAGTGTATGCACCATCTGCTTTGATGTAAATTATCTGCGATAAATCTACAAAACGTACCGAATTAACTGTATTTATAGCTAGCTTCTTAGCTCCCTCCTGAGAGAAATTTTCTTTAAAGCTGGTAAAGTCTTGTACCCTATTGTTGTTCTTAGTAAACCTATCTATGGCCTGCTCTAAATCGTTGGCCGTAACCGGTTTTAACAAATAATCTAAGGCAGATAATTTAAAAGCTTGCACCGCATATTGATTATAGGCCGTAGTAAATATTATGGAGAACTGTATATCCTTCTCGTTTAAAAAAGATAAGATTTCTAAACCACTATGCCCAGGCATTTCTATATCTAAAAACACCAAATCGGGTTGGTGTTTGTGTATGGCTTTAATGCCTGAAGGCAAATCGGCGCAAAGTTCTACCACACTTAACTCCGGACGAAGTTCTTCAATCATTCCCTTTAACAGGGTTCGTGCCATGCGCTCATCATCTATTACAATTGCCTTTAAACTCATAGGAGTATTAATTTATGGGGATTATTAAAATTACTTGGGTGCCTAAACTGGCGCCGTATTGGTTTTGTTTATCTATTATGCTTAGGCTAAACTGACTGTTCTTTCCTTTATGCAATATATTTAATCGTTGTTGATTTGCCTCACTGGCAAAAGACTGATGGGTGGCAAATTTATTCTTGTTTATGAGGCCTGCTTGTTCCCTGCCAATGCCATTATCGTCTATAATTACCTGTATAAATCCTTCTTGCTGCGGTTTAAAAGTAACCTGCAATATCTTGTTGCCAGCCTTGTGCATTAAGCCATGTTTAAGGGCATTTTCTATAAATGGCTGAACCAACATAGGAGGCAATTTAATCATTTCTGTATCCAACAATTCATCTACTTCAATAGAACAATGAAGGTCCTCTTCAAAACGCATTTGCTCTAACTCTAAATACAAGTTTAAAGCCTTTAACTCTTGGTTCAAACCTACCAAATCCATTTCACTCATTTCTAAAATCATACGGGTTAGGTTAGAAAATTTACCCAAATAATTACTAGCACGCTTTTTATCATTGGTAAAAATATACGACTGAATAGTATTTAAAGCATTGTAGAAAAAATGCGGGTTCATCTGCGATTTTATAGCCTTTAAACGACTAACATTTAATGCATTTTCTAGCTCCATTTTTTCGGTAACTAACTTATTCTTTTTAAGTAGTAAACTAATTTGCCATTTATAATAACTCACACCAATAGCCAATATAAGTATACCACACAAAATGATAAACCATAATTGTTGCCAAATAGGTTTATTAATGGTAAAAAAAATGCGCTGCTTGCTCAGTAAAGTATCGTTTAATTTAAACTGTATTTGGTAATTTCCGGGTGCTAAATAGGCAAATTGTAACGACCTTAAATTGGGTTCACACAAAACCCAGTCTTCATTATTTATTTTATACCAGAGGTTTGCTTTTTCAACATTGGCATAATTTAATAAGGCATAGTGTACGCTCATTTGATTTTGAGAAGGAGCCAAGGCTTCGGGCAATTGTGCCAAGGGTTTTCCCGAAAGCTCAAAACCTGTTATCACAAATTGGGTAGTTTTTTTATACCTATTGGCAGCTATAAACGGGGTAGTTATAATGCCCCCTCTAAGCACCAAATGCAACTGAGTGCCATCTAATAAAACATCATTAATCTCGGAGGTTTTTATGGGTATAGGAAGTACAAAACAAGGTTTGCTATCTTGGCGCATATCTAGCACTAAAAAGCGCGATTCGCCCATAATACAAAGGTTTGAACCAAATGCTTTTATAGATTTTATAGCACCTATTTGAATGTTTTCTTGGGTATTTAAAATAGCAACAACTTTATCGTTTACAATTTTTAACAATTCGCCATGGGTATTTAGCGCATATAAAATACCACCATAAGAAACCAATTTGGAAATAAAAAGCGCCTTTTGTTGGTGCTTAATCTCAGAGCGCATAGAAACCGTTTGCTTAAATAAACCCAAATTGGTGCCAATATAAATGGCTTTTACTGCAGAATCATAGGCAATTGTTTTGGCACGCACATCGGTTATAAAAGAATAAATGCCATCGCTTTTGGTAAGACTTTCATGTTGCGCGAAACTATCCCAATGAGAGCTTGGCGTTTTGCTTTTAGTTTTATACAAAAAAGCATTACCACTACTTGCCATAGCATAATAACTAGCATCTATTTTCACAATCTCTTTTACGGCTAATTGACTATGACCTAAAGCCTTAAAAGGCCTTGTTTGAAACATATTTACGCCCGATGAGGAAGCAAACAAAACACGATTACTGGTGTCCTGATACGTATAATAAAAAGCTGAATGAGAAGCACTGCTGTATACTTTATTTTGCTCTTTAAAAGCATTGTCAAGAGCCAATATTTCCCCATTTTGCGAAAACAACAAAAAGGTATTTCCTACCTTTTCTATAAGGTTTGGTTCAAACCGAGTAATAGGATAAAATGAACTCGCCAAAGATGGAATTAACAATAAACCTTTTTGCGTTGTGCTTACCCAAATGTTTTGATTTTTATCTTTAAAAACAGACGATAAACTATAGTTAGGAAATAGTTGCTTCTGGTACTTTCCGTTTTCAAAAACATAAGCCCCATTTGGTGTTAAAACCCAGTAAGAACGGCCCACGGCATAAATGGCATGTATAACAGAAAAATCGGGCATACGAAGTTCCTCTATCCTATTATCTGGATGCAAGATGGCACAAACACCCCTATCATTAAACCTTCTGCTTAAAATTAATTTGCCGTTGCAAGGATGCATTTGGTTATATTTTCCCAAGGCAATAGCTGGATTTTGGTTTTTAGAAAAGCCTAAAAGTTTGTCGTTTACCTCAAACAAGCCCGTACTAGTAAGTACATAAAAACTATTGCCTTGCGCAGCCGTATGGTAAATTTCTGCCATTTCTTTGTCAAATGTGATGGTTTTTATGCGCTGTAACGTTTCAACATCATAAACATCTACTCCTTTGGTTTGAACCAAAAAAATATGCGCTTTGGTGATACCCATAGGCAAAAAACCAAGGGGTTTATGCTGCTGCAAAGGTTGTAAGGCATCGTTTAAAACAAAATAACAATAGCCATCAAAGTTCTGATACCAAATTCTTCCCTTACTATCTTCTTGCACATTGCTGCCCGGCAAAGAAGTTTGTGCCGTATTTTTGTACTCTTTAAAAAACCTGCCATCGTACCTGCTCAAACCCTCAGTGGTGGCAACCCATACAAAACCATTCGCATCTTCCATTACGTGATAGGCAATATTAGATGGCAATCCAGCTGCATCATTAATAGATAAATGATAGGGTTGTTGAGCAAGCAACCCCAAAGACAGCAAACTACTTAGGATGAATAAAAAAAATTTCACAATTGGGTAATCGATACAAAGATAATTTTTAAACGCAAGGCCGCACCCCCTTTTTATTAAGGTGCCACTTTTTACTATCAAACCCCCTTTTGGGTTTAGGAACAACTTTTTTAGTAGCCGGGCTGAACCAATAATTTTTCACAAAGCCAAAATGCCGTTTCATGGCTTTTTCTTGCCATTTCATAAAACGGCACCATATAAAAAGTAAACAACCCACACTTTTGAGGAAAATTTATACACATGAAAAGAATCTATTTACTGCTTGTGCTCTTCACTTGTATGCTTCAAAGCCAAGCTCAAACACCTTTTACCAATTGGCAATTCGCCATTTTAGACAATTCGGGTTCCGATAGAATAAACGCCTCGTACCTAGATAATGATGGAAACTTAATTGTAGTTGGGCACTTTTATGGCACAGTTGATTTTGACCACAGTGCAGGAGAAAGAAAACTTGCAGCCGTGGGGCAATATGATGGATTTGTGGCCAAGTATAATCCTTTAGGCGAGATTATTTGGGTTTACAGATTAGGGGGTACTTTAGGCGACCAAGTAAACAGTGTGGCAGTAGATAATTTTAATTCTATATATCTTACTGGATTCTTTATGGGCACCATGAATATTTCTGTGCCAAATGGAAATTTTCCGCTGGTTTCTAATGGTAATTCTGGAGATATATTTATGGTTAGGCTCAATGCAAACGGACAGCATTTAAACTCCTACAAAATTGGTTCAGGAGGAAACGATAGAGGGAATACGATTAAAGTAGACAATGCCGGTAATATTTATGTGTGCGGTGCTTATTCTAGTCCGTTTAACACTACCAATGTAAATTTTAATGTATTGGGCGGAACCAACAATTTATTATCGGGTGGCGCTGAAGATGGATTTATAGTAAAATATGATGCTTCTTTTGTACTACAGTGGGTAAGATCTTATGGCGGTAGTGCCTTTAACGATGCGGGTCAAACCCTAGATATAGACGCATTAGGCAATGTGTATTTAGCAGGTTATTTTAACGGAACAAATGCTGTTTTTAATAACTCAATATTTTTAACCGCGGCCGGACAAGATGGATTTATCATGAAAATAAACGCTGCTGGAAATACCGTTTGGGCCAAAAAAATTGGAGGCACTGGAACAGATTATTTTGCAGATTTAAAATTAGATGGCAAAGGCGCTATTTATGCCTGCGGTAATTTTGCATCAACAGCTAACTTAAATCCTACTGGAACAGCACAAAACTTTACTGCTGTTGCCGGCGACGCCTTTGTTTCAAAATTAGATACCAATGCCGCCTCTGCTATTTGGATAAAGGCAATTGGCGGCAGCGGATTAGACCTTGCTAATGCATTACAATTAGACAGCACAGATAATGTTTATATATCAGGGTCGTTTCAAAGCACTGCTCAGTTTCCAATAGGCACCGCTGCTTCTCAACTAACAAGCGTTGGAGGTAAAGATATATTTGCAGTTAAACTTAATGCATTGGGTAATTACGTTTGGGTAAAACAATTGGGAGCTGCCGGCGATGATGAAGTGGCCAGCATAGCCACCACTAAGAACGGACAAAATAGCTTTCTAACAGGAAACACTACCAACAATGGACTCGACCTATTTATGGCAAAGATTGGTACGTGTGCAGAAATTGGAAGCATTAGCGGTCCCATTAAATTATGTTCTAATACCCCAGTGGTATATAGCGTAGATTCTGTGCCCGGAGCCACCTCATTTGTTTGGATATTACCAGCAGGATATTCTGGTACTTCTACCAGTAGAACTATTACCGTTACACCAGGCACAAGCAGCGGAAATATTAGCGTAAATGCCCTAACAGCTTGCGGTGCTGGTTTTTCTAGAAGCCTTGCCATTAACTATGGAACAAGTACATTAGATAATAACCTAATTAGATACTACACAGCCAATGCATCTCAAAACAACTTGGATATTAAAAATAGCTTTGGATTAACTCTCACTCAAGTATCGCAAGATACTGGTAGATATGGCGCCGCAGATGGGGCCTATCGAATTAACAATGCCAATGGTTTTATTAAATTACAACCAGAAGCTAATTTGCCTGCGAGCGGACCATTAAGCATTGCCTTTTGGTATTATTATGTTAAAAACGGAAGCAATAATGTGGTATTAGGTAGCAATGCTACTTCGCTACCTGCTGGTCATCCACTGCTCCTTACCAATAACTCAACTGGTAAAATCTTCCCTTGGTCGAGCGCAGGCGCGGCCATTGGAAGCGGAGTAGATTTGCAAGAAAACGCCTGGAACCACCTTGTTTTGTCGAGAAGTGGCGCTAATTTTAACTTTTTTGTAAACGGTAAATTAGCCTATGGCGGAAACAATCTTTCGCCCGCCAACTTTGATAGAATTGGTAATAACAGACCCGGTTTTGAAACACAAGGTGCAACTGGCAAGTTTGATGAAATTAAAATATACAATACCCTCATAAACGAGGTTCAAGCCCAAGCCATTTACGAGTTTGGAGGCAATGTGTCTACCTTGTTTACAGGTAATGTTTGCAAAAATTCGGTCTTAACTTTTAGCGCGCCACATAGTAGTTCAAACGCCACTTATGTTTGGAGATTAAACAATTCAATAGTTGGTTCAAACCAAGCCAGCTTTAGCAAAAATGCCCAGCTAACAGATAGCTTAATTAGTCTTAGTATTACAAACAATTGCTTTATAGAAAGTATTGAGCATAAATTTAAAGTAAGCAACCAAGACAGCGTTTATATTGCCAGTAACACTTGTGGTTTTAAACTAGGCAACAAGTTTTTATATACCTCTGGCAATTACATAGACACTTTCCAAAACAGCAATGGCTGTGATAGTATTGTGTATGTAAACCTTAACATAAACCCAACAAATTTCCCTAATTTGAGTACTGGTTTAATTAGATATTGGACCCTAAATGCAACAGATTCTTTGCGCGATGTAATATCTAATCAAAGCTTAATAGCAACCAATTCTATTTATGCCACAGATAAGATGGGAACACCTAATAGAGCTTTGAGTATAACAACCTCAACGCAGGTATTTAGACCCACAGTGGCCTTGCCAGCAAGCGACATTACCTTCTCGTTCTGGTATTATTATTTCTCCGGATTTAGCAATACCCGAGCTTTGCTAAGCAATAATTTAACTACTAACGCAGGTTATTATTTGTATATAGACCCAAATGGTATAGTAAAAGGAAACAATGCAACAGGTGCAAACTTTAGTGGCAGCGGCTCTTTAACAACTAACCAATGGTATCATTTTACATATACCTTAAGCAATACAGGTGATGCACGC
>JAUYMZ010000292.1 GCA_030699355.1 Bacteroidota bacterium
GCTCCGAAAAAGCAAAGGTCTTACCCAATTAGAGCTCGCAATCTTGTGTCAAAATCACGCTGAGCAAATAGGAAGAATAGAGCGAGGACAGCACAATGTAAGTATTTGCTCATTGTTGGCTATTGCAAAAGCTTTACAAGTACCAGTTTCTGAAATTTTGAGATTTGAATATTAATCTATAGGTAGTGGAATAACAAGTTCTACAAATTTTTTAACATATTTCGCGCCCTTATTGTTGTAGAGACGCGATTAATCGCGTAACAGGGCAGGGCACGGTTAACAAACAAATGCAGCCTATCTCTTTTGAAACCATCACCTAATCAGCGTAATTGTTCCGTGTAGTTGCACGTTTTGGGCTAAATATAAATCCAATTGGTTTAATTAATTGCCTTCATTTACACCGCTACAGGTGCTTTAATGGCTGGGTGCGGATTGTAATCTTGAATGGTGAAATCTTCAAATTTAAAATCGAAGATGGAGCTTATGTCTGAATTAATTTGGAGCTTTGGGTAAGGGCGTGGCTCGCGGCTTAATTGCAATGCTACCTGTTCAAAGTGATTGCTGTATATGTGCGCATCGCCAAAAGTATGAATAAAATCTCCTACTTCTAAATTACATACTTGTGCAATCATGTGGGTTAAAAAAGCATAGCTCGCAATGTTAAAAGGAACGCCTAAAAACATATCGGCACTGCGTTGGTATAATTGGCAGCTTAACTTTCCATCTGCTACATAAAATTGAAAAAAAGCGTGGCAAGGCATGAGGGCCATTTTGTTTAAATCGGCCACGTTCCAAGCGCTCACAATCATGCGCCTGCTGTCTGGATTTTTTTTAATGGTTTCAATTACTTCACTCAACTGGTCTATGTAAGAACCATCTGCTGCAGGCCAAGAACGCCATTGGTAGCCATAAACTGGACCCAATTCTCCGTTTTCGTTGGCCCATTCATCCCAAATACTTACGCCATTTTCCTTTAAATATTTGGTATTGGTTTCACCTTTAATAAACCAAAGCAATTCATGAATAATAGACTTTAAATGAACCTTTTTAGTGGTTATGAGCGGAAAGCCCTCTTGTAAATTAAATCGCAATTGAGCCCCAAAAATGCTGCGTGTACCCGTGCCGGTTCTATCAGATTTAAATGTTCCGGTTTCATAGATGTGTTTCAGCAATTCTTCGTATTGGTTCATATTGGATAATTAATTGTAGCGGATAATTTGGTTCAGGCAAAATTATTAGAATTTTTGAAAGAATCTCATGCTTTTTCAAGACAATAGTTTTTCCAAAGAAGGAATTTCGATTCTTTGTATTAATTTTACTCCCAATTATAATGAGTCAATTTTTAAATTATGCTAAAATTTATACCTGTATTTGTGCTAAGCCTATTGATGAGTTACCCCACTTTTGCCCAAAAGAAAAAAGATAAAAAGAATCCTTGGTTGAGTGTTGCACCTGCAACTGCCGTTAAAGATTGGGATGGCGTTTACATGGGCGTGGTGCCTTGCCCAGATTGCGAGGGAATACAAACCATGATTAAACTTAATAAGGATAATTCTTACACCATTCAAACCAAATATTTGGGCAAAGGCACTGAAGTTTTAGAAGATAAAGGCAAAGTTTTTTGGAATAAAGATGGGTTCAACTTACTGTTAATTTCTGGTGATGATTCTTCATATGTTAAATTAGCCCTGAACCAATTAACTTTATTAGATGCAGAAGCCAAGGTAGTTACTGGTCAGTACGCGTCTTTTTATGTGCTTAAAAAAGACAAATTTGTAATCACCGAAAAATATTGGAAACTAGTGGAGTTAAACGGAAAACCTTTGCCTAATGTGAAGAGAGAAAAAGAACCCTTTATTGTTTTAAAAGACAAGGGCAAAAACTTTGGCGGACACGGTGGCTGCAATACCCTATTGGGCAAATATGAATTGGGCGAACGCAATAAAATTACCTTTAGCGATTTGGTAACTACCATGATGGCCTGCGCAGATTCTGATACAGAATTGGCCATCCGCGATGCCTTGGAAAGTACAGACCATTACGTAATTGATGGCGATTTTCTGCGCTTAGAGGATGCCCGAAACCGTGTAAATGCAAAATTTATCCGCATTTATTTAAAATAATTGGTTCAGGCCGAAATATAATTTGATTTTTTTACACCCAACACATTTGCAAAGCAGGTAGGAATAAATACTTTTGCAAAGCAAAAAATAGAAGAAATAACATGGCTGAAGTAATTAATATGCCCAAAATGAGTGATACCATGACCGAAGGCGTTATTGTATCTTGGTTAAAAAACGTGGGCGATGATATAAAACCTGGTGATATTTTGGCGGAAGTAGAAACCGATAAAGCCACCATGGAACTTGAAAATTTTGTAAAAGGCACTTTGTTGCATATCGGTATTCCTGCGGGTGGGTCTGTGCCTGTTGATGCGCTAATTGCCATTGTGGGCCAAAAAGGCGAAGACATTAGCGCCCTTTTAAATGCCCCTGCTGCTTCAGCTCTGGCTGAACCAAAACAGGAAGCGAAAGAAGAAGTAGCTACCGCTGAAGTTGCTACTGTTGTCGCAAGTGAGCCAAGCAATGTTGGGTCAGACAGTCGCATAAAGGCTTCTCCATTAGCAAAATCTTTGGCCAAAGAAAAAGGCATTGATTTAACTGCCGTAGCCGGAAGTGGCGATAATGGCAGAATTGTAAAGAAAGATATTGAAAACTATACTCCAGCAGCAAAAGCCTCAACAAACTCAGTGAGCTTGCCGCAAATTGTGGCGCAAGAATCTCATACAGAAGTGGCAGTTAGTCAGATGCGCAAAGTTATTGCTCGCCGACTTAGCGAAAGCAAACATACTGCGCCGCATTTTTATTTAACCATGTCTATTAACATGGATAAAACCATTGCCGCCCGCAAGCAAATGAATGAATACAGCGATGTAAAAATCTCTGTAAACGACATAATCGTGAAGGCTGTGGCACTTTCGTTACGTAAAAATCCAGCTGCCAACTCTTCTTGGTTGGGCGATAAAATTAGGTACAACAACCACATTCATATTGGTGTAGCCGTGGCTATTGAAGACGGTTTAATTGTGCCAGTTGTAAAGTTTGCCGATAATAAAAGCTTGGCGCATATTAGCACTGAGGTGAAACAATTGGCCGAAAAAGCAAAAAGCAAGAAATTGCAACCCAACGAGTTTGAAGGAAATACTTTTACTATCTCTAATTTAGGGATGTTTGGCATAGATGAATTTACTGCTATTATTAACCCGCCAGATGCTTGCATCTTAGCTGTTGGCGCTGCCAAAGAAACGGTTGTAGCAGAAAACGGTCAAATGAAAATTGCCCAAATAATGAAAGTTACCTTAAGTTGCGATCACCGTGTGGTAGATGGCGCTGTAGGTTCTGCTTTCTTGGTAACCTTAAGAGATTTGCTCGAGAATCCAGTAAAAATGTTGGTTTAATAGCTGCATTTGCGCATAAAAAAGGATGAGTAGCTTTGGCTTTTCATCCTTTTTTTTTTGAACCATTTTGGTATAGCTTGAAACTATAAATATAGCTTTGTTAAAACAAGGCAAACAACCACCGTAACGAATGTCATAACCAAGCCCGGAACCATAAAACTATGATTAAAAAGATACTTGCCCACGCGGGTAGTTCCTGTTTTATCAAAGTTCATGGCAGCCACTAAAGTGGGGTAACTTGGAATCACAAAATCGCCACAAACTGCCGGATAAATGGCCAATAAATTAGCAGGCAATATGCCCAATTTTACGCCCAAAGGCATTACCGCCTTAACGGTTGCGGCCTGACTAAACAATAAAGCCGCCATAAAAAACACTGCGATGGCAAATACCCAAGTATGATCGGCAACTACGCCCTTTAAACTTTCAGATAAGAATACTTCGTTGGCATTTATAAAAGTATTACTCATCCAAACTACCCCAAAAATAGAAACAATGGCCTCGGTGCCTGCTGTAAATATGCTGCTTTTTGCAATTTGGTTTGCTTTGGCTGAACCTAATAAAACATTAATTAGAACCACAGTTAACATAACTAATTCTATGGTTTGAATCATGCTTACTTTTCTCAAGGAAGGAATTAATCCAAATAATACAATGAGAAACACGCCTGATAGAAATACACCTACACTGGCTTTTGCTCGCCAAGAGTGATTTTTTGTTTGGTCTGCGGTATCCGAAAATGCAAGTGCTTTCGAAAATTCAGGGTCTTTTAATTTTTCAAGGTAAACGGGGTCTTTATCTAAATCTTTGCCTATAAAATGTGCCGCAATTGCTCCCGCAAATAGCCCAATTAAACTAGCAGGTAAAACCACTATCACAATGTCTATTAGTCCAATGGTATTTCCAGCTATTCCCTGTAATTCGGAAAACATACCAACCGTGGCTGCTGTTATCGGACTAGCTACGATTCCAAAATGGGAGGCTACTACAGAAATGCTGAGTGGGCGTTCTGGACGAACGCCCTTTTTAGCAGAAACCTCCGCAATAATGGGTAATAAAGAATAACTAATATGGGCTGTGCCCGCCAATAAGGTAAATACAAAAGTTACTAAAGGTGCAATAAAGGTGATGGATTGAGGATTTTTACGAATGATAATTTCAGCTAAACTCACCAGGTAATCCATGCCGCCGCTTGCTTGCAAAGAGGCAGCGGCAGTAACTACACACAAAATAATAAGCATTACATCAATGGGTGGATTTCCAACAGGAAGTTTAAAAATATAAACGTATATTAATGTGCCTAAAGCTCCCATTATGCCTAAACCAATGCCTTTTAATTGGGCGCCAATTAATATAAGTGCAAGTAGAATGATGAGTTGTATCCAAAACATAAATTAAAAATTTGTAGCTACAATAATGAGTTAAAATTTTAAAATGCATTAATTTATTGTGTCCGTTTTTTAGTTGTATATTTTTGTACGGTATCATTTCATTTTTCTTGAACCAAACATCATGCAAATACTTGTTTCGAACACCAGCCAAACAAAAGCCATAATAGATTTAGGTACTAATACTTTTCATTTGCTTATAGGGGTATTGCAGCAAGAAAAATGGGAAGTGGTATACCAACAGCAAATTCCAGTTATGATAGGTGCGGGAGGTATCAACGAAGGTTTTATAACGCCGGCTGCTTTTGAGCGTGGAATAAAAGCCTTGGAAGAATTTTATGCCATTATTCAAAAATTTGGTGTTAGTTGGGTAGTGGCCACAGGAACCTCTGCCATAAGAAATGCCAAGAATGGCGCAGTGTTTTTGGCCGAAGTTAAAAATAAATTTGGCTTTGAGGTTCAGCAAATTTCTGGAGATAAAGAAGCCGCTTTAATCTATGCAGGTGTGAGCAAATCTTTTAACTTTCCAAACGAGGCAGTTGTGGTAATGGATATTGGAGGAGGAAGTGTAGAGCTAATTATTGGTCGGCAAAATGAGCTTATTTGGAAACAGAGTTTTGAAATTGGGGTGGCGCGTTTACTTGAGAAATTTGCACCTTCCAATCCAATTACTGCTTCAGAAATAGACGAAATTGAAGCCTATATTACCCGGGAGCTACTCCCTTTTGAAAAAGCCTTGCTTGAGGTCAGAGACCAGCATAAAAAGTGCGAAATATTAATTGGTTCAGCCGGAAGTTTTGAAACCCTTATAGATGTGCTAGAGGTTGATTTAAAAAGGAAATCTCAAATAATTTCTGGCGCGGCCAAAGAGGTAAACCGCGGTGATGCGGAGCTTTTTTATCAGTTTATTTTACAGAGTACCCAACAAGAAAGAGAAAACATGGTGGGTCTATTGCCTTTTCGGGTAAATATGATTGTGTTAGCCGTTTTGCTTATGCGGCACGTGGCAAAAAACTATGGCTTAACCAAACTCATTGCCAGTAATTACGCGCTTAAAGAAGGATTGCTTTGGGAAAATTAAACTGGAAATAGCTAGCATTAAATAAGGATGGAACAAATTGCGGATTAATTGTTTACATTTTTCTTTCGCAGAAATATTTGCTGTATTATATTCGCCCCGAAAATAATAAACCCACAAAAGCGCTATGCTAACTCTACGATCTAAAGCTCTCGAAACGGTTCAAAGCCGCAAAACAGTTTCAGTTACTCCACCCGCCGTTCGCGTTTCGGAATACTTTAACTCTAATGTTTTCACTGATTCTTCCATGATGGAATTTTTGTCGAAAGAGGCCTATAAGGCTGTTTCTGCTGCCATTAAAAATGGCGACAAAATTGACCGTTCTATGGCCGACCAAGTGGCAACAGGCATGAAAAACTGGGCTATTTCTAAAGGTGTAAGTCACTATACCCATTGGTTTCAGCCCTTAACAGGAGCTACAGCCGAAAAACATGATTCATTTTTTGAACCTACGGAAGACGGTAGAGCCATCGAAAAATTCGCAGGGGGAGCTTTGGTTCAGCAAGAGCCAGATGCCTCTAGTTTTCCAAATGGAGGTATCAGAAATACTTTTGAAGCGAGGGGATATACCGCTTGGGATCCTTCTTCTCCAGCCTTTATTATGGAAGGTTCAAATGGTAAAACTTTGTGTATTCCTACCATTTTTGTATCTTACACAGGAGAGGCATTAGATTACAAAGCACCTTTACTTAAAGCGTTACATGCGGTTGAAAAATCGGTGGTGAATGTGGTAAGTTCTTATTTTGATAAAAACGTAGATAAGGCTTGGGTATCTTTGGGTATTGAACAAGAATACTTCTTGGTAGATGAGGCCATGTGTGTGGCTCGTCCAGATTTAATGCTAACTGGCAGAACACTTATTGGCTTATCGCCAGAAAAGGGTCAGCAATTAGAAGATCATTATTTTGGTTCTATTCCGCCACGTGTGTACGATTTCATGGTAGATTTTGAAACAGAGTGTTACAAGTTGGGTATTCCTTTAAAGACTCGTCACAACGAGGTTGCACCGTCTCAATACGAATGTGCACCTAACTTTGAAGAAGTAAATTTGGCCATAGACCACAATCAATTATTGATGGATGTAATGGAAAAAGTTGCCATCCGTCATAAATTTAAAGTGCTATTGCATGAAAAACCTTTTGCCGGAATTAATGGCAGTGGTAAGCACAACAACTGGAGTTTAATAACTAGTTCTGGAACCAATTTATTAGCGCCTACCCATAATCCTGCTGAGAATTTACAGTTCCTTACCTTTTTTGTAAATGTTATTAAAGCGGTGCATGATCATGCAGATTTAATGCGTGCTTCTATTGCCTCTGCGGGTAATGAACATCGTTTGGGAGCCAATGAAGCTCCACCGGCTATCATGAGTATTTTTATTGGCAGCCAGATGACCGAGGTTTTGGAAAGTTTATTAAACAATAAATCCACTAAAAATACAAGCAAAGCAGGTTCTATTAATGTGAAAAAAATTCCTGAAATTTTGCTTGATAATACAGATAGAAATAGAACTTCACCTTTTGCCTTTACGGGTAATAAATTTGAATTTAGAGCGGTTGGTTCAAGCGCAAATAGTGCCAATGCCATGATTGTAATGAACACCATTATGGCCGATCAATTGAACCAATTTAAAGCAGATACAGATGCTCTAATTAAAAAAGGAAAGAAAAAAGAGGATGCTATTTTAGAGGTATTAAAAACGTACTACAAAGCCAGTAAAAAAATCTTGTTTGAATGAAATGGTTACGGCGATTAGTGGGTTAAATATGCCGCAAAACGTGGTTTAAATAATATCAAAAGTACTCCGGAAGCACTCAATGCATACATTAGCAAACAAAGCAAAGACTTGTTTGTAAAAAATGAAATTTTTAATGAGGTTGAACTCAATGCTCGTTACGAAATTATGCAAGAATTGTATGTGAAGAAAATTGATATTGAAGCTAAGTTATTAGCTCAATTAGCCACCAGTCATGTGATTCCAGCTGGTATTGCTTACCAAAGAAATTTAGCCGAAAATGTAAAGGCTATGAAAGATGCTGGTTTAAGCAAGGGCGATACCGAAGTTCAAGTAAATTTGATTAAAGAACTTGGTGGACATATCAAAAATATTAGCACCCATGTTACCAAACTTTTGGCTGAGTTAGAAAAAGCGCATCATTTAGATAGCACCTACAAAACGGCTTCTACTTTCTCTAATAAAATAAAACCTTTGTTTGAACCAATCAGAGATAGCAGCGATGCTTTGGAGTTTTTGGTTGACGATGAATTATGGAAGTTGCCAAAGTACAGAGAGATGTTGTTTGTAAAATAAAATAATCTCTGCATCAAACTAAATCCCTCTTACAGGTCTTGGTTCAAACCGAAACGTATAAGAGGGATTTTTTTTGGATGCCAATGCAAAGAATAAACAGGCAAAAAGCTAACAGTGCATGAAACTGGCTTTGCACTAACCCGCTGATAAATAGCTTTTTTTAAATATTATATCAAAATTTTTTATTAAATTTTCACTTTTTTTAATGAAAAGTATCGGTTAAATTATATTTTTTAATAAACTTGCATTAAATACGTTTAACCAGAAAACCAATATTCCATGAAGAATAAATACTTTCTTTTACCATTGTTTGTAAGTTTTGCTATCCTAACAATCATGAGTGCCTGTGGTTCAAAAAAAGGATCCATAACAGCTGCAAGGGATGCCTATTTGAAGAAAGAATATTACGTTTCGGGTACCAATTACCGAAAAGTTTATTCGAGCACAAAAAACAAGCAAGAGAGGATTGAGGCTGCCAATAAAGCTGCCGAATGTTATTGGTTGATGAACGACATGAAGAATGCCGAAAGCTGGTACCGCAAAGCAATTAAAGTGGATGCTGGTAACACAGAAAACCAATTACGTTTAGCTAAAACGCTTAAAAATAATCAAAAATTTGAGGAAGCTATTGTAGAGTTTAAGAATTATCAGAAACAAACACAAGAAAATGCCGCTGCAGTAGAAAGACAAATTAAAGGTTGTGAAAATGCCCTTAAATGGAAAAATGATAAAACCCGTTACAATGTTGAAAATGT
Source organism: Bacteroidota bacterium (assembly GCA_030699355.1). Taxonomy (GTDB): domain Bacteria; phylum Bacteroidota; class Bacteroidia; order UKL13-3; family UKL13-3; genus B1. The sequence goes on from JAUYMZ010000292.1 coordinate 8,990, forward strand.
AAAAGGTTTAAACACCCGTTGGCAAGATTTTGCTCCTCAATGGTTCAAAAAAGATCAATTGTATTTTACTTCTGATAGAGAAAAAGGGGTTAGTGGTAGTTCTGTATACGGCTGGACAGGCAATGGATACACAGATTTATATACTGCTACGTATAAAGTAGACAAAAAGAATCCTAATAATATTACCTATCAAGCTCCTGTTTTGGTAGATAAAGACAAATTGAATGGTAAATTAAATGATGGTTCTATTGCCTTTGATGCCCGTTTTGCTACTGCCTACGTTACGCGTTGTAATTATGATAATGGTGGAAAAGGAAAAAGCTGCCGTATCTACCAATCTAGCCTAACTGGCAGCGAATGGTCGGAGCCAGAACCTTTATCTTTTAGCACAGATTCGTTCAATTGCGGACATCCATCTTTATCTAAAGACAATCAATTAATGTATTTCAGTTCTGATATGCCAGGTGGTTTTGGTGGAAAAGATATTTACGTAGTAAGTTACAGCAAGCGTTCTAAAACTTGGGGCGATCCAGTAAATTTAGGTCCAATAGTAAACACCGAAGAAGATGAAATGTATCCTACGATTCACGAAGATGGTACTTTATATTTTGCCTCTAATGGTCATGTAGGTTTAGGTGGTACAGATATTTATATGACCAAAGGAAGTGGTACAGATTGGGGTGAACCCATTAATATGAAATCACCAATCAATTCTCATGGTGATGATTTTGCTATTATTTTTGGAAAAGATAAAGAAAGTGGCTATTTCAGTTCTAACCGCGATGGTGGAAAAGGCCAAGATGATATTTATAGGTTCAGCATGAACCCATTGGTGTTTACCTTAAGTGGCGTAGTAAGAAATGCCAAAACAAAAGCGATTATGCCAAATGCAGTGGTAACCATTACTTCGAGCAGCGATACAGGTAAAATAGTTTTAAAAACAGATCAATTAGGTTCTTACAAAATTGTATTGAAACAAAAAACAGATTACGAATTGTTTGCCTCTAGAAGCATGTTCTATGATAGTAAATTGGAAGAGCAAACTACCAAAGGTTTAGAGCAATCTGCCGACTTGGTGCAAGACTTTGAACTCAATTCTTTGGGTCTAGAAACCTTTACTTTACGCGGTATTTTATACGATTTAAACCGTGCTGAAATTCGTCCTGATGCCGCTTTAATTTTAGATTCGTTGGTATTGGTTTTAAATAAATACCCAAGTTTAAAAATTGAGTTAGGTTCACACACCGATTGTAGGGCAGATTCATTGTACAATATTGATTTATCTCAAAGACGTGCCGATTCTGCCGTGGCCTATTTATTGAGACAAGGCATAGATTCTTTAAGATTAGAATCTAAAGGTTACGGAGAAAATGAACTTGAGGTAAAAGAATGTGCTTGTGAGGGGCCGAATGAAAGAGCGCAAGGCTTAAAATGTAACGAAGCACAGCACCAATTAAACAGAAGAACTACCGTTAAGGTATTAGATATTTATTGGGAAAAACCAAAACCAGTTGTGGTAGAGCCGCCAAAAACTCCTGGTAAGCCAGGTGCAAAACCAGCACCTACAAGGGCAGTTCCGGCACCAAGGAGGTAACAATCTTTTAAATAATTAGCCACAAAGGCACAAAGTAGCGACAACCTTTCGTTAAACTTTGTGCCTTTGTTATTTTTGGCAAACCCAAAGCAGCACTTTTTTGTCTTTACATATAATTAAACATGAAAAACCTTTTTAACTTACCTATTTGGATTTTGCTATTTGGTTTCGGATTTACCTTGCAGGCGCAAGAAAAGCAAGTTAAACCCTACCAAATAGATTTAGATAAGGCAGATTATGCTTTTAAGGCCAAAAAGTATAATACAGCCGCTCAGCTATACCAAAAAGTATATCCAAAAATTAAAGAGGAGGAGCAAAAGCAACAAGTGCTTTTTAGCATTGCAGAAAGTTATAGAAATAGCAATAATTTTAAAAAAGCACTACAATGGTTCGATGAAGTAGTGAATAGTAAATATCCAGACCCCGCTATTTTATATAGTTACGGACAATTACTCAAAAATTTTGAGCGCTACGATGAAGCAGGTAGGGCTTTTTATGATTATTCCTTTGAAGTGCCAGGCGACATAAACGGAAAAATTGCCCAACAATCTTGTTTGTTTGCGGCAAGTTTAAAAGCCAATCCTAAGAAATTTAAAGTTGAAAATTTAGCCAATTTAAATACCGACCAAAGCGAATACGCTCCATTTTTTGTTCAAAATAAATTGATTTTTTCCTCTACCCGAAAAGAAGCCCAAGGCAGCGAAACATTTGAGTGGACTGGCCAAAAATATTCAGATTTATTTGTGAGTCAAATTAGCAACAAAGTTTTTGCCAAACCACAAGCCCTAAAAGCCCTTAACACAAATTACAACGAAGGCGTGGCTTGGTTCGACCCAAGTTATACCACTGCCTATTTTACCCAATGTAATGGCATAGATGGGCAAGGTATTACTTGCAAAATTTATGTAAGCTATTTTCAAAATGGAAATTGGGTTGAACCCAAAGTTTTACCCTTTAACAATGATAGTTTTAGTATGGGTCACCCTGCTTTTTCACCAGATGGAAAAAGACTATTTTTTACCAGTAACATGCCCGGTTCCATTGGAGGTAAAGATATCTGGTATATTCCTTACGATGCCCTAAAAGACCAATGGGGAAGTCCCGTAAATTGCGGTTCAAATGTAAATAGCACAGAAGACGATATGTTTCCTTTTGTAGCAGAAGATGGCACTTTGTATTTTGCCTCCAAAGGTAAGTTGGGTATGGGTGGACTGGATATTTTTGAAAGCAAAGACAGTTCCAATACCTTTACTGTGGCTCAAAATTTGGGTTCACCCATAAATTCTGGCGCAGATGATTTTGGTATAAGCTTTATTCCAAAAGCGGCCCGCGAACCCGAAATGCCGTATGCTTTTTTTACGTCTAACCGCGAGGGTGGATTGGGCGACGACGACTTGTATAGCATAGCGGATAAGCCAATTGTAGTTTTGGTAAAAGCTTTTGTGTATGATAGAGAAAGCAATTTACCCATTGGCAATGCAGTGGTAAAAGTACAAAGCACTGCAGGTAAATTGCTGGCTGAACCCAAAACCAATGATAAAGGAAATGCCATATTGGATATACCGCTCAATGAAAGTTGGGATGTTACAGCTTCTAAAGACAAGTACTTAAGCAGTGCTAAAATTGAAATCGATACCCGAAACATAAAACAAGATACCAGCATTGAACTGAGAATTGCCTTGGATTTAGTTCCGTCTGACGACATAGAATTAACTATGCAGGGTATTTATTACGATTTAGATAAATGGGATGTAAGGCCAGATGCCAAAATTATTTTAGATTCATTGGCCGGTATTTTAACCAGTAATCCCAATTTGGTTATAGAGCTGGCCTCACATACAGATAGCAGGGCGCCGGCTCCTTATAATTTGGAGCTTTCTAAGAAAAGGGCACAAAGTTGTGTAAATTATCTAACTCAAAAAGGCATTGTTAAAGATAGATTGCAGGCTGTAGGTTACGGCGAAACGAAGTTGGTAAACGATTGTAGCGACGACGTAGATTGCAGTGAGGAAGAACACCAACAAAATAGAAGAACCACTGTTCGAATTATAAGAATTGATTTTAAAGTAAAACGATAAAGCGAGATTCATTTGGGTTCAGGGTTAGCAATAAATACTTGCTGGTGCTTACCGAGTAATTAATTACTTTTGCAAGCAATATGAGCTCAGATAAATACATGAAACGCGGTGTATCGTCTCAGAAAGAGGATGTACATGCTGCCATTAAAAACATAGATAAAGGTTTATTTCCACAAGCTTTTTGCAAAATTGTACCCGATTATCTTGGCGGCGATGAGCAGTTTTGTAACCTCATGCATGCAGATGGCGCGGGTACCAAATCTTCTTTGGCCTATTTGTATTGGAAAGAAACCGGAGATTTAAGTGTTTGGAAAGGGATTGCTCAAGATGCCATTGTTATGAACCTAAACGACCTTCTTTGCACGGGGGTTTATAAAAACATTACCCTTTCTTCAACCATTGGACGAAACAAAAACCTCATTCCAGGAGAAGTTATATCAACCATAATTGAAGGTACAGAAGAGTTTATAGATATGCTGAACCAACATGGAGTTGCTGTACATTCTACTGGCGGTGAAACAGCTGATGTAGGCGATTTGGTTCGAACCATTATTGTAGACTCTACCGTAACTGCTAGGGCAAAACGAAGTGAAATTATTTCTAACCATACCATTAAACCGGGCCATGTTATTGTGGGTTTTGCCTCTTTTGGGAAAGCAACTTACGAAAAAGAATACAATGGCGGTATGGGAAGCAATGGTTTAACCATGGCTCGCCACGATGTATTAAGTAGCTTTTACAAACAAGTTAGCGAAAGCTTCGACCCATTGGTGCCAGATGATTTGATTTATACAGGTGGGTTAAAATTAAGCGACCATTTGCCTAATCACCCGCTTAATGTGGGCAAAATGATTCTTTCTCCAACCCGAACTTTTAGTCCGGTAATACAGGTAATTTTAGAGCAACACCGTGGCCAAATACATGGCATGGTGCACAATACTGGTGGCGGACAAACCAAAATATTGCATTTTATTAAAGAACACAGAATCATTAAAGATAATTTATTTGCTACGCCACCCTTATTTCAAATGATTCAATCGCAATCGGGCACCGATTGGCAAGAAATGTATAAAGTGTTTAACATGGGTAGCTTATTAGAATTTTATACCGATGAAAAAACGGCAGAATCACTCATTCAAATTGCTAAAACCTATGATATTGAGGCGCAAATTATTGGTAGGGTTGAACCAAGTGCGCAAAAAGAAGTGTTGGTGAGCCATGGAGATGTTAAATTCAGCTACCCATAAAAATTGCGAATAGGTTCAGGCCGAAAAAAAGCGATTATTATCATAAGATGAAGCCCTTATTTTTTAGATAAAAATTGCTATTTTGCGCATGAAACGCTTTCTGAAAATTGAAGTAGGGGAGCCAATACAAACCTAAAAATATAAACTATGAAAATACTTGTTACAGGCGGGGCCGGCTATATTGGCTCACACACTATTGTTGAATTGATGAAAGCAGGATATGATGTGCTTGCGATAGATAACTTCGATAATTCTTACCCGAGTGTTTTAGAAAATTTAGCCAAGATTACGGGTAAAACTATTGAATTTGAAGAGGTAGATATCCGCGATAAAGCAGCGCTAAAAAAATATATCAACGCACATAAAGACATTGATGCAGTAATACATTTTGCAGCCAATAAAGCGGTAGGCGAAAGTGTTGCGTTGCCACTTAAATACTACGAAAATAATGTAGGTGGCACCGTTAATTTATTGGAAGCTATGCAAGAAGCCAACATCAACCAAATAGTATTTTCATCTTCATGCACGGTATATGGTGAGGCTACACCGCCAGTGGATGAAAATGCGGCTATTCCAGTGGCGCAATCTCCTTATGGCAATACCAAACAAATTTGTGAAGAGATTCTCACAGACCAAAGCAAAGCTTGCGATTTAAAAGTTGTTGCGCTTCGATATTTTAACCCGGTTGGGGCACATGAAAGCGCACTAATTGGCGAGTTACCAATTGGCGTTCCAAACAATTTGGTGCCATTTATTACGCAAACTGCTATTGGTAAAAGAGAGGTATTAACCGTATTTGGCGATGATTACCCTACTCCAGATGGTACTTGTATTAGAGATTATATACATGTGGTTGATTTAGCATTGGCGCATGTGGCTGCCATTAATTATTTGGCTCAGAAAAAATATACAGAGGCTTTTTCGGTGTTTAATTTAGGTACAGGCAGAGGCAATTCTGTGTTAGAAGTGATTAAAACCTTTGAAGCCGTAAGCGGGGTAAAATTAAATTATAAGATTGGTCCGCGCCGCGCTGGCGATGTAGTTCAAGTATATGCTGCCTGCGATAAAGCGGCCAACGAATTGGGCTGGAGAACACAAAAATCTTTAGAAGAATGTATGTTGAGCGCTTGGCAATGGGAGAAGGCTATTGCAAGTAGTTCTGTAAATTAAATTGAAAATTAGCATGAATAGAAAAGTATTAATTACCGGAGGAGCCGGATTTATTGGGTCGCATGTAGTGCGTTTGTTTGTAAACAAATACCCAAATTACCAAATTCACAACTTAGATAAGTTAACCTATGCAGGTAATTTAAAAAACATAACTGATATTGAGAAAGCAGATAACTATCATTTTCATAAAGTAGATTTGGTTGATGCCGCTGCACTTACTTCTTTGTTCAACGAACATCAATTTGATTCTGTGATACATTTAGCTGCCGAAAGTCATGTAGACCGCAGTATTACCAACCCACTAGAGTTTGTTATGACCAATGTGGTTGGTACCGTAAACTTATTAAATGCTGCCAAAGAATGTTGGAAAGGCAATATGGATGGCAAACGTTTTTACCATGTTTCTACCGATGAAGTATATGGCAGTTTGCACGATGGCGGTTTCTTTTATGAAGATACTCCATACGACCCACAATCGCCTTATTCTGCAAGCAAAGCCAGCTCTGATCATTTTGTAAGGGCCTACCACAACACCTACAAAATTCCGGTAGTAATTAGCAATTGCTCCAATAATTATGGTCCGAACCAATTCCCTGAAAAACTCATACCCTTATTCATAAACAATATCCGCAATAACAAACCTTTGCCTGTTTATGGCAAAGGCGAAAACGTAAGAGATTGGTTATATGTGGTAGACCATGCCCGTGCCATTGATGATGTTTTTCACAAAGGGAAAGACGGTGAAACCTATAATATTGGTGGCTTTAATGAGTGGACCAACCTCGATTTAATTAAGGTAATTTGCAAAACTGCCGACAGGTTATTGGGCAGGGCAGAAGGAGAATCGGAGAAATTGATTACTTATGTAACCGATAGAGCTGGTCACGATTTGCGTTACGCCATTGATGCCAACAAGATAATGAAAGAATTAGGCTGGGAACCAAGCTTACAATTTGAAGAAGGCATTGAAAAAACCATCAATTGGTACCTAGAAAACCAACAATGGATGGATGAGGTAACCAGTGGAGATTACGCGAAGTACTATGATACCATGTATGTTGGGAGGTAGTTTTTTGGTCTTTAGTCGTTGGTCTTTAGTCGTTGGTCTTTAGTTGTTGGTCTTTAGTTTTTAGTGGCTTTTAGAAAATTATTTAATGAATTAATTTAATTTGTTACATTGCAGTATGAAAACAATTACAATTGAAATAATAAATGATAAAGCTATAAATCTCTTGGAAGATTTGGAAGCTTTGAATTTGATTAAAATTGTTAAAAACGATTCAACTAATAAACGCCCTAAACCATCAGACTACTTTGAGATTTTAAGTTTTGAGGATGGCTTAGATAGATTAAGCAATTTAGGTAAATAATTGATTTAGAAACATCTGAATCAATTCTTTCACGAATAATTAATACGTATGAGAAATTTTAGAAAATTGGATGTTTGGAGGGAGGCTATTGAGCTAACCAAAGACATCTATATTTTCAAAAATAAGCTACCCAATAGCGAGACCTACGGACTAACCTCACAAATAACGAGGGCTGCGATTTCGATTTCAAGTAACTTGGCAGAAGGGTGTTCTAGAAATTCCGAAAAAGATTTAATTAGATTTATAGAATATTCACTCGGTTCATCCTTTGAAGTTGAAAATTTATTAATATTGGCAAAAGAATTAAATTTAGTTGAAAATTTTGATTACAACCCATTATTTAGTAAGATTGAAAAAGTTCAAAAAATGACTAACGCACTAAAATCCTATTACCTAAAAAGCACCAACAACTAACGACCAACAACTAACGACCAAAGACCAAAGACAAACGACCAAACAATGAAAGGAATAATTTTAGCCGGGGGAAGCGGTACGAGACTGCATCCATTAACCATTGCAGTAAGCAAGCAGTTGATGCCTGTTTACGATAAACCCATGATTTATTATCCGCTTAGCACTTTGATGCTAGCTGGCATTAGAGAAATATTAATTATTTCTACGCCACATGATTTACCGGGATTTAAAAAATTGTTAGGCGATGGGTCTCAACTTGGCTGTAGGTTTGAGTATGCAGAGCAGCCATCTCCCGATGGATTAGCCCAAGCTTTTATCATTGGGGCAGATTTTATTGGTTCAGACAAAGTGGCTTTGGTGTTGGGTGATAATATTTTTTATGCTGCTGGTTTGAGCCAATTGCTTCAAAGCAATAACGACCCTGAAGGTGGCGTAGTTTTTGCGTACCATGTAAACGACCCAGAGCGCTATGGCGTAGTGGAGTTTGATGAAAACATGAAGGCCCTGAGCATTGAAGAAAAACCATTACATCCCAAATCTAATTATGCCGTTCCTGGCTTATATTTTTATGATAATTCTATTGTGGAAATTGCGGCCAATATTAAACCATCTCCAAGAGGTGAATTAGAGATAACCGACGTAAATAAAGTATACCTAGAAGCCGGAAAATTGAAAGTGGGAGTGTTGCAGAGAGGAACCGCTTGGCTGGATACGGGTACTTTTGAATCTTTAATGCAAGCCGGACAATTTGTGCAGGTTATTGAAGACAGACAAGGCTGGAAAATAGGTTGCATTGAAGAAGTAGCTTACCGCATGGGATGGTTAGATAAAGCCGGCTTGGAACGCGAAGCAAAGAAATACCTCAAAAGCGGATACGGCGTTTATTTGATGAATCTTTTGAAGTAATTATGAGTTATGAATTATGAATTATGAAGTATGAATTAATAGTGATTAGTTGTAATAATAAGCCTACTTAACACTTAAAACTTAACACTTAAAACTTAACACTTAAAACTAAAGACTAAAATATGAATATACAACACGAGGCGTTAAAGAAGTTTAATTATCAGATAAACTTTGCTATTAACAATTATAGTAACCACGGATTAAACTGCAGTCAGTTTGCCAATGTATTAATTGGTGGCTTAGGTGGTAGCGGGATAGGTGGCAGATTGGTGAAAAACATTTTTGCCAATGATTTTCCACTGCCAGTTGAAGTAGTAGCAGATTATTCGTTGCCTGCTTATGTAAACGAAAAAACATTGGTGATATTGGGTTCATACAGTGGCAACACCGAAGAAACCTTAGCCATGTTTGAGGAAGTAAAAAAGCGTGGCAGCCACATGATTATTTTAACTAGTGGCGGTAAATTGGGCGAATTAGCCAAAGAAAATAACCTTAAAACGTATTTTATTGAGCCGGGTTTTCAACCACGTATGGCGCTAGGATTTTCGCTTACTTACCTTATTCAAATTTTTGGAGATTTAATGGGTAGTTCAAAAAGCGAAGAGTTAAAATCAGTAGCTGCCTTATTTGAAGATTGTACTCCTTATCACCAAGATGCCGAGGAGGTTTTTAATGCCATACAATCGCGCGCCAAAGCAAAATTTGTGGTATTAAGTGATGGTCCGTTTGAGGGCGTTGCTACCCGCTTTGCGCAACAAGTGCAAGAAAATGCCAAGCATGAATGTTTTACCCATGTTTTGCCTGAACACAACCACAACGTAATAGAAAGTTATTATGGCACCCTTGAAACAGTTTTCTTCTTTTTAGATTCTGGTTCTAACGCAAGGGTAAGTGCACGTTTCGATTTCTTAGTTGGATTGCTAGAAGTTGAAAATCATAAAATAGTGGAGTTAGGGGTAGAGCAATATACCCTTGCCAGCGTTTATCAAACCATTCATAGGTTAGATTGGATAAGCTTATTGGTAGCAGATGCCAGAAAAGTAGATTCTTTAAATGTTCCCAATATTGCCTCTTTAAAACAATACTTAGAAATCTCATAATTTGTCGATTTTTAGCAAAATATTTAGTCCAAAAGGAATACCCGAAAACAAGGGTATTCCTTTTAAAAACCCCATTCAAGTGGAATTCCACTCGCACCTTATTTTTGGTGTAGATGATGGCTGCGAAACCATAGACCAAAGCATTGAACTTCTTAGAGAATTTGAAAAGCTTGGCATGAGAAAGGTAATTACTACCCCGCATGTAATGTCTGATTTTTATAAAAATAGTAAAGACAATATCTATCCCCTTCGTGACCAAATAAGGAAGCGTTTACAAGAAGAAAATATTCAGATTGAATTTGACGCAGCAGCAGAATACATGATAGATGATGGCTTTGAAAAGAAAATAGCCCAAGGCAATTTGCTTACATTTGGTAAAGAGGGCAAACATATTTTGTTTGAATTGCCTTTTATGACCGAGCCACCCAACTTAAGTACTTGTTTGTTTGAGATGCAAATTGCCGGTTACACCCCCGTTTTGGCTCACCCTGAGCGGTATTTATATTACGCAAATAATAGAGAAAAGTACCACGAATTAAAAGAACGCGGTATCTTATTGCAACTTAATATGCTCAGTGGATTAGGCTATTATTCTAAGCCTGTGGCCGAAGCCGCCGAATATTTGGTTGTAAATAATTTGATTGATTTGGTTGGTTCAGACACCCACCACATGCGACACATGCAAATACTTCCAGAAGCCATTCAACATAAAATTTTCAGAAAAGTGTGTGAGGCAGATTTATTAAATAATTATTTATAATTGATAAGGTAAATTTGTACCATCATGAAGAAAATAATTATCGCTTTATTGCTGCTATTATATTTTGGTTCGAACCAAACCTTTGCTCTTACCTACGCCCAAACAGAGGCAAAAGGAAATGAGATTTTGCAGTTTTTTGTAAATAAGAAATTTACTGAAATTAGCAAACGTGTGGATAGCCTTTACAAAAGCAGTTACGAGGCATATGTGTTAGAGAAGGATTGGGCAGAACTTACAGGTACTTATGGCGAATATAAAAGTGCAAAACCCGTAAATTATGATGTGAGTCCGTACTACCATTTTATTGCTTTTAAGGTACAATTTGAATACCTTCCATATATTTTTAATATTAGTTTTAACGAAAGCGGCAAAATTATTTACATTTCATTTATGGAGGCACATAAAATATATGTGGCGCCAGATTATTGTGATGTAAGTAAGTTTTTAGAACGCAAAATTACCGTGGTAAATGGCATGTATGATTTGCCAGGTATTTTGGCTATGCCAAATGCCGAGAGTAAGAGTCCTTTGGTTATTATAGTGCCCGAGGCAGGTCCCACAGATAAAGATGGCTCATACGAAGAAAACAAGCCATACAAAGATTTGGCTTGGGGTTTGGCAAGTAAGGGAATAGCCACTTTTAGATACGAAAAACGTTCGAATAATTATGGCATATTTTTATTAAAAGACAAAGCAGCTTATGAAACCTTTACCCCGCGCGAAGACCTGCTGATAGACTTATATAAAATAATAGATTCGCTAAAAACTTTACCCGATGTTGACCCTGATAAAATATATATTTTAGGTCACGGACAAGGTGGAATGTTGGCGCCGCTTATTGCCAAGGAGCGCAAAGATGTGGCAGGTATAATTATGATGGGTGCCAATGCCAAACGTACGCAGGAAATGATGATTGATCAATACAAATATTTGAGCAAAGTTTCGCCAGAGAAAAAGCCAGAATATGATGCCCAAACACGCAATGCCATTAGAAGTATGGATAAGAAATTAAATCCGCTTACTGAGCATCATCTTATGCCCTATGATGTGCAAGCAACCTATTGGATTTGGCTGAACCAATACCCTCATTTAGAAATAGCGAAGAAATTGAGTAAGCCACAACTTATACTGCATGGCGAACGCGATTACCAAACCAATATGGAAAATTACGAATTGTGGAAGAAGACCCTGGCCAAAAACACCAATGCAACCATTAAACTATATCCACGATTAAATCATTTATTCTACGCAGGAGATGCCCAATCTACCTACAGTGAGTATTACCTCAAAAGCAATATACCCGCTCAAGTAATAGGAGACATTAATTTGTGGCTAAAAGCAAATTAACCCAAAACCCAAAACCATGAACCATCAACCATCAACTATGGACCATGGACTATGGTCTATGGACTAAAAACTACTCTCTCTCAATTCTAAACTCATTTACTTGGAGTCCTTGGCCATTGTCTTTCATAAAAATGTAGGTTCTAAATCTTCCATTGCTAGCCTCATACGTGATAATAGCATATTTGGCTCCCTGTGCAGAACTACCTTTGTGTTGTATGTTTACATTTTTGGGCGGGTGTTGCGCAAAGAAATTTTTGAGCATTTGCTCGCTTTGTTGCTTGCTGTAAATGCCTTCATTTTCTAATAAAGTAAGTTCTACACTGTTGCTAAAAAACTTGGTAATGCCCGTGGTTTGGGCATTTTTCATTGCCATCATCATATCATCAAATGAATCTGCCATGGCGTTTATGGTAATAAACTGGATAGCGATAAAAAGATATAAGTACTTTTTCATGTGCGTTTTTTTATGATATGTTTGGTTCAGCCCAAAAACAATGCCATATATTTTTGTGCTTTTTTGACCCCACTAATATAAATTACCTTTTTAAAATTTAAAGGAATATTTTCGCATACATGAACAAGCGTGTAATTCTTCTCATTTTAGATGGTTGGGGGAACGGAAAACCCTACCAAGGTAATGCCATAAATTTGGCTAATAAACCCAATTTCGACAAGCTGATAGCGCAATATCCCAACAGCGAGTTGCATACTTGCGGCGAATGGGTGGGCTTGCCAGATGGGCAAATGGGAAACTCTGAAGTTGGACATATGAATATTGGCGCCGGAAGGGTTGTATACCAGCAATTGGTGCTTATAAATAAGGCATTTGAAAAGGGTTTGGTTCAAGCCAATGAAGCTTTGCAAAATGCCTTAAGCTATGCCAAAGAAAACCATAAAAAAATTCACCTTATTGGTTTGGTAAGCGATGGGGGAGTGCACAGTAGCTTAGACCATTTAAAGGGTTTGTGCAGCTTTATGCAAGAGAATAGTTTTGAGAATTTTTACCTTCATGCCTTTACAGATGGCAGAGATACCGACCCTAAAGGAGGCTATCAATACCTCAAGGATGTTTTGGCGCATTTGAATGAAACCAAGGGGGAATTGGCGAGTGTAACCGGACGTTATTTTGCCATGGATAGAGACAAACGTTGGGAGCGTGTAAAGCTCGCTTACGACGCCATGGTGAAGGCATCAGGTGAGTTTTCTGAAGATGCGTTGGCAAGCATACAATCGCGTTATGCAGCTGGCGAAACGGATGAGTTTTTAAAGCCAATTATTTGTGTTGGTTCGAACCAAAAACCTATTGCGCAAATAGAAGAAGGAGATGTGGTGATAAACTTTAATTTTAGAACCGATAGGGGAAGAGAAATTACCATGGCGCTTACGCAGCAAGATTTTCCGGAGCAAGAAATGAAAGCCTTGAACTTGCATTATGTAACGCTTACCGATTATGATAAAACCTTTAAAAATGTATCGGTGGTTTTTCCGGATATAGAGCTAAATAATACCTTAGGTGAGGTGCTTGCCGCCAATCACAAAAAACAAGTAAGGATTGCTGAAACAGAGAAATACCCGCATGTAACTTTCTTTTTTAGTGGCGGACAAGAATCGCCATTTCCCGGGGAAACTAGGCACATGGCGCCATCGCCAAAAGTGGCAACTTACGATTTACAACCTGAAATGAGTGCCGAGCAGGTATGTTCGTTTACCCTAGAAGAAATTGCCAAAAATGAAGCCGATTTTATGTGTGTTAATTTTGCCAATCCAGATATGGTTGGACATACAGGCGTTGTGGCAGCTGAGATTAAAGCGATAGAAAAGGTAGATGAATGTTTGGGTAGAATTGTGGATGCGGCGCTAAAAAATAATTATACTTTATTGGTAACTGCCGATCATGGTAATGGAGAATATATGGTTAATGAGGAAGATGGCTCACCAAACACCGCGCATACCACCAATGATGTGCCTCTAATTCTAATTGAACCAACGCCATCTCATCAAATTAAAAGCGGTAAACTAGCAGATTTAGCACCAAGCACTTTAACCTTAATGGGTATTCCGATACCAGCAGAAATGACGGGAGAGACACTTGTAATTTAGTCTATAGTCCATAGTCCATGGACCATAGACCATAGTTAGGATGATAGGAAATAAATCTGTTTATTAAAGAGGTATTGCTATCGACTATGGTCTATGGACTTCTATGCTGCTGAGCCGATTTGCTTCAGGTGCAATAAATGCGATTTAATGGCGCTAACAACCGTTGGGAATTCGTTGTAATTAATGTTGAATTCTTTGCAGGTGTTAATTAATATTTTGTTTAGTTCTGGGTAGTGAACATGACTAATTTTTGGGAATAAATGATGCTCTACTTGGAAGTTTAAACCACCTACCAACCAGCTAACCCATTTGCTTTTGGTTGCGAAATTAAAAGTAGTGTTTAATTGGTGCACGGCCCATTCGGTTTCTATTTTGGTGTCTTCGCCATGGGTGTCAATAAAAGGAGCATCTTCTACCACGTGCGCCAATTGGAAAACTACTGCAATTACAACACCTGTTACAAAAACAATAACAGTATATCCAATTAAGGTGTTGACAATGCCGGCAAAATAGAATGGTAATAAAAGAAATAAGCCTATGTATCCAATTTTGGTTCCCCAAAAAGCAATATGCTCAGAAACTTTCATTTCACGAATGGGGGTAAAGTCTGATATTTTACCAGAAAAATATTTTTTAAAATCGTTGTAAAAAATCCAAAAGAAATAGGTTAAGCCATATAATATTAACCCATAAATGTGTTGAAAACGGTTGAACCAATATCCTTTTTGGTCGCGGTGAACTCTAATGAAAGGCTTAATATCAATATCATCATCCATTCCTTCAATATTGGTATAAGAATGGTGGTTGATATTGTGCTTTTGTTTCCACATGTAACTAGAGCCACCCAATAAATTAAGCGAGTAACTCATTAGATCGTTCACCCATTTTATTTTGCTGTAACTTCCATGTGCGCCATCGTGCATAACATTAAAACCAATGGCTGCCATATCTAAGCCCATAATGGCACAGATACCAAGGCTAAGCCAACCCGATTCTGGGGTAAAAAATACCAATATAGTATAACAGGCAACAAGAATACTTAGAAGGATTCCTGTTTTGAAATACAATTGGAAATTTCCGGTATAATCTATTTTCTTTTCTTGAAAATAAGCGTCTACCCTGTTTCGTAAGGTGTTAAAAAATAATGCGTTGCTGTTGTTGAATTTAATTTTAGCCATAATACTCTGAAAAACTTGGGTGCAATATATTTATTTCTTTTAGATTCTTAACTGATTAAAAGCAGGTTTCAAAAAGTTTACAATTATGTGTTGTTTTTTGTGCATCTTCGAACCTAAATATTGCCTACGTGAGATTTCAGGACGAACAAAGTATAAAAGATTTAATTAACCAATTGGTGGATCAAAACAAGCTTAAGCCCAAGTTGTTGGAGGCTAAGTTGATTGCAGAATGGCCCAGAATTATTGGCGAACCTATAGCTAAGTATACAGAAAAAATTCAGCTTTATAAAGGTAAAGTTACCATAACATTAAGTTCTCCTGCCCTCAGAAACGAACTTAACTACCAGCGCAAGGCCCTTGCCGATTTAATTAACAAAGAACTCAACTGCGATTATGTGGAGGATGTGGTGATAAGGTAGCGTGTTGTAGTTTATTTGCAACCCGCTCTCCCGCTATCATTCGGTAATAAATAAATATTTTTTTTAACTCCGAAATTGCAAAATTAGTCCAAACTATTTTACTCACTAAATTACCAGTTTTTTGATTGTTCTTCTAATTCAACTTGACTTATTACATGCCCTTTTTTAATTTGCCTATTTGAAAAATTAGCTCTTTCAATGATTTCATCTTTTGTAAAAACTATATCTTCCTTTTTGATAGATTTCAAACTTTTATAAATCGTCGATTCTATTTTATTAAATGTATTTTCGTCTTGAATGCCAAGCAAGTATTCAATTAGACTTATTTTTCTTGATTGAAGTGTTGAGGATTACATCCTTAAAAATTTTCGTAAAATTACTAAAAATATTACTACTATCCGAAAAAAACTTGTTGAAAAATATCCGTTAGACTTTATTCCGGTCAAAGCGAGGAATCTCTTGATTTAATTGGAAAATGATGATATAATAGTTATTGCTGTCCGGAAAAATCTTACTACATACAAAGAGGTCCTTCGCTCCACT
>JAUYMZ010000298.1 GCA_030699355.1 Bacteroidota bacterium
GGGTGCGTGTTCCAATTCCGGGTGGTTTTTGTTATGATACCATCAGGGTTAATACACAAAGTGGGGCGCAAGCCGGAAACTTGTTTAGTACCGACAGTATTAGTGTTTGCAACCAATACAGCGTATCCCTTAGCCTTCCAGATGGATATGATGTGTATACTTGGAGCTCTGGTGCACAAACTAAAAATGCAACTTTATATAACAATGGTTGGTACAAAGCAAGTGTTTCAACCACTTTAGGAACTTGTGCAGCCAGCGATAGTATTTATGTAAATATCAACAACTTTGGATTAACCTTTACAGATACTACTATTTGTAAAAACAGTGTATTGGAGTTAAGTGCCGAGTTAAATAACAATACCACCCCATTTGAAGGGCCCGCTGTTACCAGTTATTCGCCTGCTCAAGTAATTGCAGGATATTCTTATTTAGGCGAATACCATGGACATTATTACTACCAAGCCAATACGCGCAGCAGGTGGACAATGGCTGCTCAAAACGCCTTAAATGCTGGTGGACATTTAGCAATTATTAATGATACCCTTGAACAAAGATTTATTGAAGAAAGAATAGATAGCAATGCTTGGATTGGATTATTTAAATCGAGTGCAGGTTATTTTGAATGGATGAATGGCGATACCCTTGTTTATAATAACTGGGCCGCAGGACAACCAAGTGCTACGCCAAACGATTATGTATTTATGCCAGGAAAAGCTTGTGGTAGTAGGCAGTGGAAATCGCATACCAATAGCGATACATTGAGCACTTTGCCTTGCCAATCTAATATGTATGGTATCTTAGAAATTTACCCGGTTACTTATAGTTATTTATGGTCGAATTCTGAATTTAGTAAAAGCAATTTTATTAATCCAATAGGCGATTCATTGATGACTTTACAAGTAACTAAAAACGAAAATGGATTTATTACTACTTGCAACGCTGGCACCGTAGATATTAAGGTTGAACCTACTCCTATTATTATGGGTTCAACCAAAATTTGCCACGCAGGTTTGGAAGTATATAGTACCACCGCCAGAAGCGGCAGCAGTTATAGTTGGACTGTTTTAGGGGGCAATATTGTAAGCGGACAGAACACCAATAGTGTAACCGTTAGTTGGACAAACCCGGGCTTTGCGGGTATTGAAGTTTCAGATTCTATTGAACGTACGGGTTGTATAAACAAATCTGGTTTTATACCCGTAGATGTAATATTAATGCCTGAACCTATTATTAATGGAGACACTATTGTTTGTGCTGGTAATACAGGCAACTACACCACTTTGGCAGATACTAATTACAATTATGTTTGGAGTGTAAATGGTGGAAGCATAACAAGTGGACAAGGAACAGATTCTATCAACGTTTTATGGGGAGGCAGCGGCGCTGCTGCGTTGCGTGTTACTTTAAGTCATAAAACCAATGGTTGTATAGACAGTGCTGAGGTACTAAATATTGTTAAATTAGCTAATCCAAATCCTGTAATTAGTGGCAACGATACTTCATGCGAAAATGCGGTTAGAACCTATACTACCACCCCAGCTGCAGGTAGGGTTTATACATGGTTTGTAAGCAATGGAATTATCGCAGCCGGACAAGGAACAGCCTCTGTAAATATTTTATGGGGCAATGCTGGAATTGGCAGTGTAACTGTTACAGACTCTAATACTACAACTGGTTGCAAAGGTAGCTCTGCTCCTTTTACGGTTATATTAGAGGATACGCCTGAACCAATTATTACAGGAAATACCGCAGTTTGTAGCAATACCAACCACAGTTATACAACACCTGCAGGTGCGGGGCGTGCATACCAGTGGACCATTAGCAATGGAATTATTGTAAGCGGACAAGGAACGGCGAGTATAAATGTATTGTGGGATGCAGCAGGAACGGGTACTTTACAGGTTCTTGATTCTGTTTTAGCAACAGGCTGTAAAGCTATTTCCGATTTGCTGATTATTAATATCAACGATTTACCTACACCGGTAATAAACGGCGCTAATGCGGTATGTGAAAATACTAGTACCACTTACAGCACGCCAAGCAATGCAGGTAGAACTTACCGCTGGACTGTTAGTAATGGTAGTATTGTAAGCGGACAAGGAACGGCATCTGTAATGGTTCTATGGAACAACTTTGGTATGGGCACATTGAATGTAAATGATTCTATCAATGCGTCGGGATGTAATGCCAATGCTACTGCATTTAATGTAATTGTTAACCCTAAACCAAACCCGGTAATTAGTGGCAACAATGCCGCTTGCTTGGGAGGCAGCAGCAGTTATACAGTAAGCGCTGGTGCCAATAATAGCTACCGCTGGAGCGTAAGCAATGGCGTAATTGTAAGCGGACAAGGAAGCAATACCATTGTAGTTAACTGGAATGCATTAGGCAGTGGAACGGTGCAAGTAAGCGATTCTAATACCGTATCGGGTTGTGTGGGATTGAGCACTGTATTGAATGTAAATGTATCTAATACCAGTAGTCCAGACATAAGCGGCAACCAAAATGTTTGCAATGGTTCTACCGAAACCTATAGCATACCAAGTAATACAGATAGAACCTATACATGGTCCGTAAACGGTGGTAGTATTGTTAGCGGTCAAGGCACATCGAGCATAACGGTTTTATGGCCAAGCACGGGCTTTGGAGATATATCGGTAAGAGATTCGAACCAAGTAAGCGGTTGTGTGGCCATTAGCAATCCATTTAACGTGAATATTAGCAATTTTGACCTACCCGTTGTATTAGGTCCTAGCAGTGTTTGTGTGGGTACAGAAGCTACTTATAGCACTCCTTTTAATGGAGGCAGAACGTATAGATGGAATGTAAGTGGCGGTGTAATTGTAAGCGGACAAGGTACCTTTAGTGTAGTAGTGGCTTGGGGATTTTTGGGAGCGGGCAGCGTAAGTGTTTTTGACAGTGTAGATGCAAGTGGTTGCAATGGAACTTCTTTACCAATGGTTGTAAGCGTAACCGATAAACCAAACGCGCTTATTAGCGGAGCCAACAGTTTATGTGCCGATGCTGTAAGCAATTATGGAACCATCTCAGGTGCCAATAGATTTTACTTCTGGGGCGCTTTAGGTGGAAGTGTAATTAGCGGCCAAGGAACCTCTATGGCTACCATTAATTGGGACGTTCCGGGAACAGGTTATGTATTTTTATACGATTCATTAATTGGTTCAAGCTGCGCAGCCTATGCTGTAAAAGAAGTAGCAGTAAATCCAAATCCAAGTGCTAGCTTTACGGTGAGCCAAAGTATGGGTGGCGTTACTTTAACTCCGGCTGAACCTAATTTACAAACGAAGTGGTATTTTGGTGATGGCGATTCGAGCACACAATATGCACCTACTCATTTTTATGCAAGTAACGGTACCTATACAATAAACTTTATTGCTAAAACTTTAAAAGGTTGTACCAATACCAGCAGCACCGATGTAAATATTAGTACAGTGAGCATTGCCAAATATTTAGCCAATGGCAGCATCAACTTTACAGCTTATCCAAATCCATTTATGGGTACCACTACTGTAAGTTTAAGTTTATCGGAAACAGCAGAAATTGGAATCGATTTATTTGATATGAGTGGTAGGTTGGTAAAAACACTGGCTGAACCTAATATGAAAACAGCTGGAGATTATGAATACGCTGTAATGAGTGAAGATTTAAACAGCCAAAATGGGATGTACTTAGTCCGTTTAAAACTAAACGACCAATACCATTACCTAAAAATTGTGGAAATGGGTAAATAATAAAATTTAATACCTTACTTGTAAAGCAGCATATTTCCATTAAAGGATAATATGCTGCTTTTTTTTTCTCTTAAAACAAAACTTAAATCATTATGAAAAACGCACTCCTTAGTCTGCTTTTAGTTATTTTATTTTTGAACCTAAGTTGGGCGCAAAAACATTCTTTTTCCATTCATCTTTCTAACCCTATTGCACTATTTCAAAAGGCAGGAATTAAATTGGAATACAAAACAAGCAAAATAGGTTTATTGCTGGCGGGTACACAATATTATGGAAACTTGCCGCGCTATCCAGGCACACAACTTGGCGTGGAAACTCGATTTTATAGAAACGCCACAGAAAAAAGAGAAGACTATATCTATGGCAAAATTTTGGGTGGTAACCAACAAGCTGTAGCAGCCTCTGGAGACGGATTTTTTAGGCGCGAAAAAGTAGATGCTGGCAATTATTATGGCGCGGGAATTGGGCTTGGAAGGCGATACCATTTCAATCACCTTTTTTTAGACTTACAAGGTGGATTAAAATACACGCAATCGGAAGTACCGCAAGCTGATGCCTTTTACATTACGGGACCTGGAAGCTTTTTAGATTTACATTTAAATTTTGGATTTCAGTTTTAGGTTCAAAACACTTGTAATACCGGATGCATATAGGTAATAGTCTAATAAAATTGGCCTGAACAACTATTGCGGCGGTATTTACCATGCATGTTTTGGTCTATATTATAAAATCCAATTGGTAAAAATCAAAAAAGCCATGAGGCTGGATGGTATGGGTTATAAATTTTTCTTTTAAAACAATAAATGCCTTATCGTTTTAAAAATTATTCTGAAATAATTTAAGACGGAGGGGTTTTGAAGATAAATTTGATTGAGCGCTATTTTATGCGGAACAATATTTTGCAGAAAATAAACTTCTGGATTAATAGCCTCTGCTAATAATTGAGATTCGTTTTTGTAATAAATGGAGGCTTCATCTGTTAAGCCCGGTTTTATTTTTAAAATCTCCCTTTGCGAAACGCTGTACAAGGAAACAAAATAAGGCAGTTCTGGTCGAGGCCCTACTATACTCATTTCGCCTTTTAAAACATTCCAAAATTGAGGAATCTCATCTAATTTATATTTTCTTAGGTAATAACCAGATTTGG
Source organism: Bacteroidota bacterium (assembly GCA_030699355.1). GTDB lineage: Bacteria > Bacteroidota > Bacteroidia > UKL13-3 > UKL13-3 > B1. The sequence continues at coordinate 4,900 of JAUYMZ010000298.1, forward strand.
TAATTCTGCTATCTCTTTCACCGATGGTTAATGGTCCGTGGTTTTGCGCATTGGGGGACATCGACCTAAACTTAAGCAAATTAAATTCTTTCCCATTTAAGCCTACTCTAGTTTGTTTAAAAAAAGGGAAAGCATGGGTATCCAAAACAATCCAAATACAGATTATAATGGCCAATGGCAATAAAACAAGTATGGCTCCAATAGAAAGAATTACATCAAAAAATCTAATCATACAACAATTCAAGTATATAAACCCTGATAAAAAAAGTTTTAAGCTATTTTATCTGCCCCTGCAACGACAACAATAATACTTTTTCATTACGTATTTATTATGCAAATTTTCTTGGGTCAGGCAGAAATGAATTAGCCTTGGTTTTGCCAGAGATAATATACTTGAATGATAACATGATTTTAACTATTTATTGACAATACCATGATGTAATTTAACTCAATTGCAGGCAACATGACAGAAGTTATATTATCTATTATTGGAGGTTTGGTATTATTCTTATATGGTGTAAACAGCTTGTCTGGCCATATACAAGAGGTGTTGGGGGAAAACGCCAAGCAACTTATATTAAAGTTTACCTCCAACACCTTACTATCTTTGGCAACTGGCATTGTTGTTACGGCGGTTTTAGACTCATCATCAGCGGTTATTATTATTACCATTGTATTTGTAAATGCCAAATTACTCAACTTAAAGCAGGCAATGGGTATTGTTTTAGGCGCCAATATTGGCACCACCATTAGCAGTCAAATAATTGCCCTTGATTTCGGGAAATTCTCGCCCATATTTTTATTAATAGGATTTGTATTTATACTGGTTGCTAAAACGGCACAACTAAGTAATACCGGAAAGGCAATTTTATATTTTGGCGTGCTTTTCTTTGGTTTATATACCATGGAAAATGCGGTGGAACCTTTGAAGGAAAGTCCGGTTTTTATAGAATGGTTAAAGCATACCGAAAAGCCCATGAGCGGAGCACTTATTGGGGCATTGGTTACCTTGGTTATTCAATCGTCGTCGGCCACGGTGGGTATGGCCATTATTTTAACTAAGAAAGGATTATTAAGTTTAGGCGGTGGCATAGCGGTAATGCTGGGTGCCGAATTAGGCACTTGCAGCGATACATTATTGGCCACTATAAAAGGCAGCAGGGCAGCACTTAAAACGGGATTGTTTCATTTATTTTTTAACATCGTAAGCATTGTATTGGGCTTACTATTGTTTGAACCCTTTTGCACCTTGGTAGCACAAATAAGCGTAAATGCCAGCATGGAACGCAGTTTGGCAAATGCCCACATGCTTTTTAATACCTTTGGGGTTTTGAGCTTTGTTTGGTTTATACCGTTGGCAGAAAAAATATTACAAGCTTTATTACCAGATAAAGAATAGGAGTTGTGTTTTAGGTTATAAATATGCTGATAAGATGGTATTTAAAAACCATCATTTAAATTATTAGGCTAAGCATGTTTGAAAGTAATATTCATTTTTGTTGACAAAATTAAAAAAGAAGTTTAATCCTATTAAACCCAATTATTTTGGATGGCTCTTTTTTTAACAGCTCACAAATCTGCAGCAATCTGTTTGACCCAAAACTGTATACCTCGGAACAAATTAACCAATGATGGGATGGCCGTTACAGAGAAAAAGAATGTGCAGAAGGCGTATACTTTTTTATCTTAACTGCCACTTCAAACGCTGGCAGAAGTTATAACCTAAATGGGACCTTGCAGCTTTTAAGGTAGCTTAAATTTTCGCTATCTTTATTCCAATAAACTCGCCACTACTTGGGTGGTACAGCATAAGTAGATACATGCCCCGCTCCAGGTTTTGTAAATCTAAAGGGTAAGCGCCGCTTAAACTGGCAGGTAAATCTGCTTCTAAAAGAAGTTTACCCGATAGGCTGTATAATTTTAGCTGAACAGTTGATTGTCCGGAATTGTAATAAAGTGTTAGCTTATCTGTAAACGGATTAGGCACTATAGATTGGATGCTCAAGGGCTCTTCAATGGCTAGGCTAATGGTTTTGGAGTAGCTTGATTTGCCATCAAAATCTTTTTGCAACAATTGAAAGTACTGGGTGCCCGAAAAGCCCTTTTCATTTCTATGTTTATAACTATAATGATGCAAGCTGTGTGAATTTCCCTTACCCAAAACAGTACTTATTGCCTCTAATTTATCTGCTTGTATGCCATGTAAAACCTCAAAACTATGGTTATTTATTTCTTGCACTGTACTCCAGGATAACTGAATTTCTTTGGCAGATATTTGCTTGGCACTCATGTTTAAATAAGATACTGGAAGCGCGCTAAGTGTGTTTGTGCCACTTACAATCAATGAAAATTTTTGAGGCAGATTGTTTTGTAAATTATTCTTATGTTTTACCTTAATTTTATACCAAGCACTGGGCAAATTTGTTTGATAAATTTGCTCTACATTATCCCTAAAATTATCGCCAGTTGTGGCGGGTAAACTTGGGTTATTTGGGTTCAAAACAAAAGGCATTGCAATTAAAGAATCGGCTAAATTATATAAACGCATGTCTAAATCGTTCACCAATTTTAAGCTGGTATCATTGTATGCGGGTAAACTGGTAATTCCTTTTGGGTCGGTCCAAACCAAGGTGCTTTTTAGCGTATCCGCTGGCGTGGCGTATACAAAAAATGTAAATGAATCTTGGTTCAGCAAGGTAATTTCTTGGATACTATTTTGGATAGAATCTTTTATGATTTGTGCGGCCAATTTAAAGTTGGGAATTCCCCAACCGCAAGCATAATCTGGCCCTGGCAAGGCAATATTGCACCTTCTTGCTGAATGAATGGCCAATGCTTTTAAAGTTGCATTAAGCATATACCTGCCCTTTAATTGAAAGTTCAATTGTTGCAATAACAACAGTGAGCCCGTAACATTTGGAGCGGCAATGGAGGTTCCTCCAAGCGCAGCATAAGCCGTATCGCTGGCTGAACCAACCGACATAATACTGCCACTTGCTGCCACCAAATCGGGTTTAATTCGGCCATCATCGGTTGGACCCCAAGTGCTAAAAGACAAGGTATTTACATTGGCCGGAATTCCTGCTGGCATAGCTGGCACCGCCCCTACACAAAGAATATTTTTGGCATTTCCAAAAGTTGAAATGCAATCGTACGGACCAACTGTATCGCGCACTGTGGTAGAAATAGCCCAAGCACTTCCATTCCAATAATAATGTGGTACGCCCGGTGCAACACCATTACCTCGGTCGTTACCGCTGGCTTTTACCATTAAATAATACGGGTTGGCATGCATTACGCTATCCCAAATTCTACTTCTATTATCATAATAACCAAACTTCCAATCGCGGGTTGGGTGTAAGCTGCTATCGCCATACCAATATAATAAACCGCCTATGGTTGTCCAGGCCGCGGTAGATGCATAGGAATGATTAGACAAAAATAAATCTGGAGCGGCGGCTATAATTTCTGCATTGTCGTTGGTAAAATTCCAGTTTTTTATTTGGGTGGCATAGCTCATTGCCTTTGCATTTGCGTTTATACCTGCTGCTATTAAATTACCTGCCACAGCAGTGGTATGGGCACTTACGGTAGCGCCCGAATCCATTATTACTATCCGCCCACCAAACTCTGCATGAGTGGTTCTTGCTCTGCCCCCATCCCATAGGCCGAGCTTATTTAAACCTGCGCCGCTTAGGTTCAGCCCGAGAGAGCCGGCCGACCATAAAGTATTTGTTTGCGTGGTTTTAGCCGCATCTAGGTTGTTACAAGTACATAAATAGTTGGGTATGTTATTAAATCCCCAACTCTCCCACTCACAATACCTGTTGTTAGTATCGGTAAAATGCATGGGCAATGTAGGCTCATTAATTTTTTGAGCCCAGGCCAACTTTGAACTCAAAACAAACACACAAGTAAAAAGAATTAACCTAAACAAAAACATATTAAAAATAAATTTCGAAAATTTAAAAATCAATGGCACCAAATCCCCACCTTTTTCCTTTTCATATAATTAATTAAACGCAACCCTTGCTTGTTTTAAAAAGGGCAAGTGTTACCTCGATTATATTAGCATTAGGATTTGCTTTTAACCTTTGGCAATTTAGCATAATTTTACCATTGTATGGATAGGTTCATTCTAAATTAACAAAGCCAATACCAACATCATAAAAGTTTCATTCCTAATTGGGTTAAAGGTATTTTTTTTTAAAAAAGTGAAGTCTTATTTTGGCTGAACCAAATACACTTTCAGCTATACAAATTAAAACCATTAAACATACCTAATAGACATGGTACCCATGGAAGCTCCCGGCGATTATGGCGATTTAGAAATGCTCAGTTTCCCTTGGGCACAAGGCGAAGATAATATCAGCGGTGCTTTATGCAAAACAAGCACCATGAAACCCGGAAATAGTGGAACCTTAGTATATTTTGCCTGTGATGATTGCGCCAACGAAACAGCGAGGGTTGAAATGGCGGGCGGCATCGTATTGCAAAATAAATTTCCGATTGGAAGCCACGGATTTTGCTCAATTGCCCAAGATACGGAAGGCAACACAATTGGCTTTCATTCTAATCAGTAAGCCAGATTTATACCCATTTATTGTGTAGAAAATGAAACGCAAATCTTACCACAATCATGCCTAAAATAGATGGGCTAAAGTTGATAGCAGAAGAATGGTTTTCCTCTGATTTAGCCTTTCAGATGATGCTCAAAAATGGGTAACTTTAGCGTTGGCTTTACTTTTCAGTTAATTTTAAACTATTTACCCGCAAATATTCTTTAATTTGTTCGAATGATTTTCCAGTTAAATCGGCAGAAATTTGTTCCTTTATTTTTCTAAAGGTTGCCACGGTATCAAAATCTTTTTCTTGTACTTTAATTTTAGTCTTCATATTCAGTTATTTCTTTTGGTGATCTTATCTCAAGGGGAGTATAATTTAAACGAATATTAATTGAATTATAGCCCCTTATTCTATAAACATTTACGATATGTTTAAAATTCCAACTTGCCAACATATCCGCTTTGTATATGGTTGCAGCTGCAATATGCATGCAATCATCAAAGCTGGTTTGACCAACAACTTTTTCTTCAATATATTTGGATGCAAGCAACAAAATATCATCGCTCACAAAAATCTTTTCCATATATTTTGATGGAAGGGATTTGAAGTAATTCCTAACATTCTCTGGAGCTTTCACCAGCTCAGTTTCCGTTAAATCCGAAAAAACACAGATAATCTTACCGAGCTTAACTCGTTCGAAAAGCTGCAAAGTTGCTTCTTCAAACTCTTCATCAAAAACTCCTCAAAAAACAGACGTATCAAAATAAATTCTTTGCTTCATCAACCTTGTTAAATAATTAATATCTGTTCATCAAAATGCGAATTTCTTTAAATCCTTTTTACTCAGCGAAAATACAAAATTCTTTTGGTAATAAAACTTTTTCCAACCATTTCCATTTAAGGGTAAAAAAATTAAGAGCAACTTTTTTAGCTTACACACTTTGGGAAGTTACCTCTTACACTAACGAGAATTACCAAAACATTATCACCGTATTTTTTGGACTCATTCTGCGAGCAAAATTGCAAACACTGCCGGCTTCTTTGTCCTATATGCATTTTGACGATGATGGGTTTATCTAGGCTTAAAACTTTACACTTAAAACTAAAAATCCTACCTGATTAAATGCTCTCTAGACGTCGAACACTGAACACCGAATGTTGAATTTCGAAGAAAAAAACGAAAGACCACCAAAACCTATCCCGCTAGGGATTATATTTCGGTAGAAAAACACGACCCCAATGCCTTTTATATCCCGTTAGGGATTATATTTTACAGCAGTTCAGTAAGTATTTAGTGAAGTCGGAATTTGCTTTATGATAAAAATTTTTGATGAGGCATATTGATTGGGTTGCTGCTAGATAATTCTGCTTTAAGATTACGGTAAAAATGGAGCTGAGCGAACCGATGCATTAAAAAGTACACATGTTTCAATAATTTGGGAAGGCGGCAAGCAAAGCAGTTTGAAAATAAATTTGCACAAACCAAAGAAATCCTTGATAAGATTTATCCTGATGGGTATGGTAGTTAAAATACCGCATAGGAAAGGAGATGTCATTATTTTTCTTTGGAGCATATCTTTTTTTTGGATGCCTATGAGCATGGATAAAGCGATAAATTACGTTGTTCCTAATAATATAAAGCGGCCTCATTTAGTTCCTCATATAACTGGTATAATACAACAACTCGGTATTTCATGCAGATAGATTTTTCATTACTTTTTTACGCACTTCGCTAACGGTATAGGTTTTTGCCTTACCATTTTTATATGCAATTTTGCGGTCATCCAATACCACCTTATCAGCGTCATTTAATTCATAATCGTAGGTCTCCTTTTTAGTATTGATTATGGTATATAAAGCCTCCAAAAATGACTTATCATTGATGCTGTTCAGTGCTTTATTTATTTCATTTTTTAAAGTGTTAGTAGTCATAATTTCTTAATTATCCTCAATAATATGCTTTTTTATTTTAACTGAAAAAATGAAATTATGCTACAACAAAACTACCCCGATAGATAGCACCTATTCATCAAAACCCTTTGATTAGGATGGTAAATTTTCTTTTATCTGAACACGATTACGAGATTTCAAGATTACCGGAATTTCTTAATCGTGTCTATCTTGGAATCCTTTGAATCATGTTCAAAATGGGATCAAACAAATTTCAATATGCTATACCATATAAATGTGACTCCAGGTGTGACTCCAAAAAAAACAAGGCTTCTCAGAAATCCTGAAAAGCCTTGTCGCTGTAGGTAGCGGGAAGCAGAATCGAACTGCCGACCTTAGGGTTATGAACACTCAGATAATCAGCACTTTACAGCATTTTCAAGGCTTTTCACGCCCCAAAATGAACCTCAAAGAACATAAATGCACCCAAATGCACCAAAAATGTGACTCCAGATGTGACTCCAATTTTTCATTGAATCTGGTTCTAAAATATTAATTTTTGAGGTGGTTTCTATTGGAAAATACCTATCAGAACAATTTGTTTCATATATTTAAAATTAATCAGTTTTCTTTATCAATTAATAAATTGCCTTTTAATAGTATTTTAGGGTCAATAACAGGAATAATAACACCGTTTAGGATTGTGCCAACTGTTCTTTGCAAAATTATCCCTCTTGCTGTAGAATAAACTATCCCCATTAAAGTAGCCATAAACATTTCATCCATTTCAAATGTAGTTTTTACGTCCTGAACTAAATTGATGTCAGTATCTACTTTATAATCATCAAAGTTATCAATATGAAAAATAAATTCTATAAGATATTCAGCATTTATTGGCATTTTGCTGTTATTATCATCTCTCGCATCAAGAAGAGTGGTGAATAAAAACAATATAAGTTTGTCTGAAGGATTTACTTTTGAATCAACAATATATGTTGTTTCAAAATTATGTATGGGGGATAAACCCAAAACAGAATTGGAAGGACAATTTATATTGCCACTAATAATTCTAATAGATCTAATTTCTATTTTTTCAGGAATTATATTAGGACGCTTTATTGATTCCATTGTTGCGATTTTCTATCAATTCAGTATTTGAAGCGATTTGGTACCATTTATCTTGACCAATTTGCTCCTGAGATTTTGTATTATTCAAGGTTGAATAAACTTTATAAACAGTCATACCATCCTTTGCAGCATCATATCTTTCTCCAATGGACGTACTAAAAATATTTTTCTCCAATTTAGATTCAATCAATGCTAAACTCTTTAAAGTAAAATTATGATACCCACTTAGCCATTTACTTACCTCTGCTTCACTTTTTCCCAAAATTTCAGCAAAGGTTTTTTGATTGTAACCTTTGCTATCCAAAATCTGAAATATTTGTTCTGTTATTTCCATAGCCCGATCAATAAAATGTAAATTCTCTTTCGGCGTATTCGCTAAAATACTATCAATTAACCCATTATCATTTACCTCTTCAATTATTTTCTTCTTTGCCATTTTAGTGTAATTTAAATTTCCAATTCAAAATCTTCTTCTATTTCTATATCAAACTCATTTATTTCAAGGTATTTGGAATCCATCGCTTTTTCTATTGCTTTTGCAGCATTATTCGCTAATTTAAAATGTGGAAGGCAATTAGAGCAATTTATGACTGCTTGTTCTGTTTTGATATCTCCATTCAATATAATAATTACCTTCTCAGAAAGCACTAAACAATACAGCCGTAATCCGAAATTACTATTCTCATTTGTTCTAAGTGTAAATGGAACAACAAAACGATAAGCAGCATCTTCGCCTTTAAATAAATCCTGCCTATAGCCCCATTTAGTTCCTATTGTTTCAATTATTTTTAATAAATTTTCTAATTCAGTTTTATCCTTTAGTTTTTGATTTAATCTTATAAGAAAATCATCAAATTCCGAACTTTCTCGTGTGTTTAACTTTAAAGTATAGAAAGCAACCTTCTTACATAAAGAGAAACGATGTATTTTGTATATTGTTGCAATCAAATCAACTTTTAAGTTAAGTGCAAACTTAATTGGTAAAATCAATTTTGCAATATTGTTATAAATAAATTTTATAAATATTTAAAAATCTGTATATTAATCGCACTTTCTACTCTCCTTTTTAATCAATAAAATTAAGTTATAAATAAATTCAGTCTAACTTTTTGCTATAATTATAGCGTGTAATTTAGCATAAAGGCTCAAACAAAATCAAAATACACCAAAATAGAGCATAAAATGTGACTCCAGATGTGACTCCAATTTTTCATTGAATCTGGATCTAAAATATTGAAAAAAAACAAAAATTTTGCCCTCTATATTGAATTAGTTTTTCACAAATTCTACTAAACTAAAATCCACCTTTATCCTAATATCAAAATTTGGCAATAGAATAAAACTGAACCTTTAAACTTCTAAATTCATGGAAGCTTGAAAAATGCATATAAGCTTAGCCAAACGTACATCATTGGATTTACATTCCACTTTTTAGCCAACCTTGAATTATACAACTAAAATGAAGCAGTCATAGTATTTCCAGCACCTGACACCTCATCATCTTTTTCCTGCCCATTATACCCAAAGCATTAAGCCTCGGTGCAATCATTACTAAGAGGGAAGCAAATGTTAACTTTACTCTTCAAAGAATTTCTCTTTCCTATTGAACTCACTGACAATAATGCATTTCAGTTTTGAATTTTAAAAGTGATATATGATACATCGTCTATTTAACGAACTTTTTTGCAATTCCCCCTGTCAATAACCTCAATAAAACATGTAAGAATTTTCTAAAGCCGACATTTACTACCCCTTCCTTCAGATGATTAAATAATAAGAATAAAAAGAACAAGACAACCAAAATAGTATAGTACGTAGTATCTTTAAACGCTGGCTTGGTAAAAAAAACAAGAGAAAAGAATGCAAAAACAAATAAAATAAATATACGCTTCAGCATCTCCACCATGCGCCTTTCAAGGTTTCTAAATGCGTCGACAACTTTTAGTTGCGGCTTCCCCAACTCAATATATTTCGAAAGGTACAAATATTGGGGAATAGGTTTTTCAAGATGCTCATAAGAGAGAGCAATGTCTAACAAAACGATATCCAACTCATGATTGCCATCCATGCTCCTACCATTTAACGAATAGGTAACTAGATATTCCTTACCAAATTTTATGGCCTCAGGAAATTTTTTACATTCAAAAAAACTATGAGTAATTGCCATAAGGACAAAGGAGTTAAGGTATAGATTTGACACCTCTTGACTACTTATCATATCTTCAACAATACGAACAATTTCTAGATAGTTTGAGGTTTCAAACATATATATGATTTCGCTATTTAAATCCAACCGACTCATAGCATTATCGAGGAGAATTTGGCATTACATATTCGGTTGCATCTGCTGGGTTCTGGCTCCTACTTTCTTCAGTTTTAACCTTTTTTATTTGTTCGGCTGTTTCGTCAATTGCGCCATTTATTCCTTCCAAATCCAATTTGTAATTAACGGCTTGTTGTTCAAGTTTATTTAATCTCTCTTGTTCCTTAGAGCTCAATTTATCCTTAGATTTAAGCTCTGTGATTTTCTTATTTGATGCATCTAAATTTGCTTGTGTTGATTCTTTCATTCTTTTGAGTTCAGATTGAACCTGATCCAGCACAAAAAGACCTCCAACTACAAGCCCAAATTTTCCACCCCATCTTCCCTTTGGATCCTTGAATTCGTTCGGATCTTGATTGAAATGTTTATCAATCATCTTTTTAAATACAATTTGGGTTGCGATATATTTTGATTTTTGAATCCTATCCTGGCTTCTTTGATAGTCAAAATCAGGATTCCGATTTGCCATAAGACTAGGCGGTACGTTTTTCATGATTTTTTGTATAACAGCGTACGACCCTCCAAGTTCAATTGCGACAAGTGCACCTTCATATAAGAAGTAAACTACTGGCAATGGAAATTTACCATCAAAATCCACATTACTTATAGGGCAATTATCTGCAAAAATATACGGAGAATTCCAGCAAAATTCTTTCGAAACAGGATCAACTGATAAAAATCTCCCCAATCTGCTATCATACATCCTTGCACCAAAATCTATGTCATTTCCGGCACCGTTTATTTCATCTATTTTCTCCTTACCGTTGAAGGAGAATCTATACTCACTCACCTGATACGTCCTCCCCGCCAACGGCGCACCAAACGGACTATAATCCGTTGCAGATATTACCTCTGCTGCGTAGGAAACAAAAGTGCCACTGCTGCAAATGGTTAGCTTTTTATCTGAAACTACCGTGAGAACGTTGCCTAAGCTCGTGCTGAGCTTAGTCGAAGCATGATTAGCCATTTCGTATCTAATTTTGCCTCTGTAGCCAGATAAATTAGCAAACATAAAACCGCTGTTGTTGGCGCTGTAACTGCTGTACTCTGTTTCGCTGAGTTGGTTATCG
>JAUYMZ010000299.1 GCA_030699355.1 Bacteroidota bacterium
CCCCTAGTTGAAACTAGGGGCTAGTGATTTATTCTGTACTTCATTCGTGCTTTTTTTTGGCTTTTCTTCCCACCTACGCCAAGGCTTCGGTGGGCTAACCATACTTCAAAATCTTACTTCGTTTCCAAAACCACAAAAGGCACAATCATTTCTTCCAAACTGATGCCGCCATGTTGGAACGAGTTGTTATACATTTTAACGTGGTAATTATAGTTGTTTGGATAGGCCATAAAATCTTCGCCCATGGCAAAAACGTAGCTGGTGCTCATATTTTGTTTAGGTAAAAAGGCATCGGCCGGATTTTTAACCGAGAACAATTCCTTTTCATTATAATTCAAATTTCGTCCTTGCTTGTATCTTAAATTGGTGCTCGTACTTCTGTCGCCCACAATTTTTACAGGATTATTTACCCTGATAGAACCATGGTCGGTGGTAATTACAATGCGTGCTTTTTTGGAGGCAATTTTTTTGATGGCTTCATACAAAGGCGAATGTTCAAACCAAGAGGCCGTAATGCTTCTGTAGGCGGCTTCATTCTCGGCCAATTCTTTCATCACATTCATTTCGGTTCGGGCATGAGAAAGCATGTCTACGAAATTGTAAACAATAACATTCAATTTGTTATGCCACATATTTGGAATAGAATCTACCAAATCTTTACCCGCATTTAAATGGGTTACTTTGGTATAAGAAAACTTGTCTTTAAACCCAGAACGCTGTAATTGGCGGCCCAACAGGTCTTCTTCATGAATATTTTTACCTTCTTCATCCTCCTCGTTTACCCATAAATTAGGATAAAGTTTTTCAATTTCGAGCGGCAACATACCGGCAAAAAAACTGTTTCTAGCATAATGCGTAGTGGTAGGTAAAATGGTCATGTAGGTTTCTTCCTGAACCAAATTAAACAGCTCATTTAAGGTGTTTTGAACCACTTTCCATTGGTCGAACCTAAAGTTATCTATGAGTATTAAAAAGGTGGGTGTTTCATCTTTTAAAAGCGGAATGAGCTTTTTATTAACCACAGTATGACTCATCACTGGCGTTTTGGCATCGGGTTTTTTTAAGAAATTGATGAAGTTATCTTTCACAAATTTACTCCATCCGTTATTGGCATCTCTTTTTTGCATGGCCAAAATTTCGTCCATGCCTGTTTCGCCACTTTTGGCTAATTCAAGTTCCCAATAAATCAATTTTCGGTACATGGTTGTCCAACCCTCAAAATCTCTTACATCCGACAAATCCATGCTTAATTGCCTAAATTCTTGTTGGTAGTTTTTGGCGGTTTTCTCGGTTACCAGTTGTTTGCCATCCAAAATTCTTTTGAGAGAAAGTAAGATTTGGTTGCTATTAACGGGTTTAATTAAATAATCTGCAATTTGATTCCCAATGGCATCTTCCATAATATGCTCTTCTTCGCTTTTGGTAATCATTACAACGGGTACATCGGGCTTTATAACTTTTATTTGAAGCAGGGTTTCTATGCCAGAAATACCGGGCATGTTTTCATCTAAGAAAATAACATCATAGTTATTGGTTTTTACTTTTTCTAAAGCATCAATACCATTGGTTGCTTTGTCTACCACATAGCCTTTATTGGTTAAGAATAAAATATGTGGTTTTAATAAATCAATTTCGTCGTCGGTCCAAAGTATGTTCACACTCATTTGTTAAAATTATTAGGGTTAGCTTTCTGTATCAAAAATGATGCCTTCAAAGCATATCTTTGCGAAGTAACGTAAAAAAAAGCGAATAGATTGTGACGAATAACAAACTTAAAAATTTTAACGACCCAGTTTATGGGTTTGTGAGTATACCTTGTAACTTGGTTTATGACATCATTGCCCATCCATTTTTTCAGCGTTTACGCCGTATTAAACAGCTTGGCCTCTCCAATTATGTGTATCCTGGAGCACAGCATACGCGTTTTCAGCATGTAATTGGAGCCATGAGTTTAACTCAAGACGCGGTAAGTACCTTAAGGCAAAAAGGCATTTTAATAGACAATGCCGAGGAGGAAGCCGTTTATGCTGCCATTTTGTTACATGATATTGGTCACGGACCATTTTCTCATACCTTAGAAAATGTGTTGATAAAAGATTTACCCCACGAAAAATTGTCGTTACACCTCATGCAATTGATTAATGTTGATTTGGGGGGCAGGTTAGATTTGGCTATTCAAATTTTTACCAATAAATACCCAAGGCGTTTTTTACATCAATTGGTAAGTAGTCAGTTAGATATGGACCGACTCGATTATTTAAGACGTGATAGTTTCTTCAGTGGCGTTCAAGAAGGCGTGGTGGGGCAAGATAGGATTATTAAAATGTTAAATGTTTCGCACGATGAGTTGGTGGTAGATGAGAAGGGCATTTACAGCATTGAAAAGTTTCTCATTGCTCGACGTCTCATGTATTGGCAGGTGTATTTGCATAAAACGGTAGTGGCAGCAGAATCTATTTTAATTAAAACTTTGCAAAGGGCATTTGAATTGGTAGGTCAACAACAAAGCCTTTTTGCGGCCCCTTCTTTGAGCTATTTTTTAGAAAACAGAATGAACGGCGAAACCTTTTTAAATTCTCCAGAGGCCATAACCAATTATACTTTGCTTGATGATGATGATGTAATGAGTGCCATAAAAGTGTGGAGCAAGCATCCAGATAAGGTTTTGAGCAGGTTAGCAACTATTTTAAAAGATAGGTTATTGCCAAAAGTAGTATTAAATAATGAGGCATTTGGGCTGAACCAAATGGATGAATTAAAAGAAAAAGTTGCG
>JAUYMZ010000308.1 GCA_030699355.1 Bacteroidota bacterium
AATAATATACAAGGAATTTAATGAATCAAGTTGAGAAAGTTCAGGTGGTAAGACCCACATTTTGGCATTTGAAATAAAAAGTACTTTTAAGTGTTTGAAATTTAAAATTTCTTTCGGAATCTTTTCAATAGGTAAACCATAAAGATATATCTCCTCCAACTCGAGTATCTTAAATAATTCTTTTGGAAATTCACATTCTCCTCTAAACTTTTTTGTTGAACTTAATCCGAGTTGAATAATTTTCGTTTGAAAGCCTGAATCGGCAAGCTGATCTTTAATTAAGGCATCCAAATTAGATTGAACTTGTGAAAAGCAAGGATTTATATTGATGGAAGAATAAATAATAAAAAAAATTGCCTTGAAATCTCTCATTTTTTATCCTTCCTATTATCTATTTGATCTTGAATTTGTTTCATTTCATTTTGATATGATCTAGTTTCAAACCTAGTTTTATCATTATCCCAAATTGCTTTATCTTTATCACTCAACTTATTAAAAACTTCTTTCAAAGTTTCTGGATGTGTACCCTCATGAACCATAACGCGTGCTAAAAACTCTGCCATTGTTTCATTCGAAAGGGGCTTTGTTCCTTTTTCTAATATCGAATTCCAATTGTATGCTGGTGCATTTGTCCATTGATTTTTTGAATCAATTATCCCTGCATTTGGAGAAGATCTTAATAAAATATTATTTAGACTAACATTTTGTTGTTGGTAAACATCCTGTAATACATTCACAAAAGAATAGTTTCCTGTAGCAATTTCATTATTTATAAGTGCATTTGCATCTCGAACTTGAATAGGGTCGGTTCTATCCACCAAATTTATATCAGTCCCTGTTTTACAGTTAATATTGTCTTTAAGCAACCAAGTTCCTTTTGATATTATAATATTACTATGCATTTTTCCATCTGAAAATCTATCGGTTTGCGCATTTGGGTCATATACTCCTTCAATAATTTCATTTCCAGTGCTTGGGCCATAATTATAAATTAACACAGAACTTGTTATAGAAATGTGAAATACCTCACCTGGTTTTCTCAAATATTTAATTCTTTCTTTTCCAGCATCAGTTTTTCTCAATTCAGCTCTTACTTCTCGCCATGCCTGTCTTTCTGCTTTTGTATATTTTGCAATTACTCTTCCATCTGGGTCTATTAAGTATATTGGATTATTAGCAACGTAATTATATGGGCTTAAACTTGGATAATTTGCCTGTAAAGGATCAACACTCAACCAAGGACCTATCCTAGCATCTCTAATCCTTGCGCCATAATCAATAAGATTTCCTTCGCCAGAAATCTCACTCACTTTTTCCATTCCTGAGTACCCGAATCTATACTCACTCGCCTGATATATCCTCCCCGCCAGCGGAGCACCAAACGGAGAATAATCCGTGGCAGAGACTATATCGGCTGTTTTAGCAGAAACTGTATCGCCAATGCAGGATAATATGCATTTATCCGTTGTGGGTGGATTTAGATTGGTGATATGGAAGATGTGGTTTTGCATGTTTGGCTAAACGAATGTAGTTTTATTTTAAAAGGATTCAAATCTTTATATTGAGATTATCTTTTTCTGTAGCTCTATCTAATTATGAACCATTTCTCAAATTCAATTATGCATTACCTAGTAATTAAGACCTTTTATTCCAAATGACTTAATGTCGAGATTTAGCTTTTATTAGAAGTGCATATGTCCCAACCCCCGAAATTAGTTCAATCTGAAAATCGATTTTCGAATTTCGAATTTAGAATTTAGAATTTCCCCTATTTATTTCTTTACTTTTGCCCCACATGAAAATAATTAGTTACAATGTAAACGGTATTAGATCTGCCATGAGCAAAGGTTTGGTAGATTTTATGCAAGGCAGTGGTGCCGATATATTTTGCTTTCAAGAAACCAAAGCTATGCAAAATCAGGTAGAGCCGTTTTTATTTGAAGTAGCAGGCTACCCGCATCAGTATTGGTTCAGCGCAGAGAAAAAAGGATACAGTGGTGTGGCCATTTTTTGTAAACAGAAGCCAGACCAAGTTGTGTATGGATTTGATAATCCAGATTACGATAATGAGGGTAGAATCATTCGGGCAGATTTTGGAGATACAAGTATCATTAGTGTGTATATGCCCAGCGGTAGCAGCGGAGATGAAAGGCAAGCGTATAAAATGAAATGGCTGTGTTTCTTTAATGATTACATAAATCAATTACGCAAAGAAAGACCCAACTTAATAATTTGTGGCGATTACAATATTTGTCATAAACCCATAGATATTCACGACCCAGTAAGCAATAAAAACAGCAGCGGATTTTTACCCGAAGAGCGCGATTGGTTAGACCAATTTATTACCAATGGCTTTGAAGATACTTTCAGAACTTTTAACCCAGAGCCGCATCAATACAGCTGGTGGAGCTACAGAGCCAATGCCCGAAACAACAACAAAGGCTGGCGCATAGATTATTGCCTAACATCTGCAAACTTAAAAAATCAACTCAAAGACTCCGGCATCATGCAAGAAATTAAACACTCAGACCATTGTCCGGTTTGGGTGGAATTTTAATTATGAAGTATGAATTATGAATTATGAAACCCTCAATTCATAATTCATAATTCATAATTCAAACCAGCTCCCCAACTACCTCAAATTTATCAAACACATTTTCATTGTGTGGGGCGTCGGATAATTCGCTTGTTAAATCTTGTCCGGCCCAATGCTCATAATGTTTGCCATTGCGCCATAAGCGACTTCTAGACACATCATAAATTTTGCCTTGGTAGGCTACCCAAATTTCGGGCTTATCTTGCCCATTTCTGAGGGCCAATTGCGATTTAGAATATTGTGGCAAAGCCATACCTAAACCAATTTATTGGCCAATAAATATTCAGCAATTTGAACCGCATTGGTAGCAGCACCTTTGCGTAAATTATCAGCTACAATCCACATATTTAAAGCGTTTTCGGCAGATTCATCTCTGCGAATTCTCCCAACAAATACCTCATTTTTATCCATGGCAGTTAAGGGCATAGGGTAAAGAGCATTTTCTAAATCGTCTTGCAAAACTACACCCGAAACCGTACTTAGTATTTCATTTATCCTACCTAACTCAAACGGTTTGTAAAACTCAATGTTTACACTCTCGCTATGGCCGCCCATTACCGGAATACGAACACAGGTAGCAGTAAGAGCAATACTATCATCTTGCAAAATCTTCTTGGTTTCGTTCACCATTTTCATCTCCTCTTTGGTATAACCATTATCAGTAAACACGTCAATTTGCGGGATGGCATTCTTATCAATAGGATATTTATAAGCCATCTCGCCCACTATTCCAGCGCGCTCATTTTCCATTTGTTGCACCGCTTTTACACCCGTTCCGGTAACGCTTTGATAGGTAGAAACCACCACCCTTTTTATACCAAATGCAGCATGCAAAGGATTTAAAACCATCACCATTTGGATGGTTGAGCAATTGGGGTTGGCAATTATTTTATCGGCTGAACCTAATAAGCCTCCGTTTATCTCGGGTACAATTAACTTCTTACTTGCATCCATGCGCCATGCCGAAGAATTATCTATCACAGTAATTCCTGCCTCCGCAAATTTGGGCGCCCACTCCAATGAAGTGCCGCCACCTGCCGAAAACAAAGCGATACTTGGCTTAGCCAATATGGCATCTTCCATGGAAACAATAGGGTAAGATGTTCCTTTATATGTTACCATTTTACCCACAGATTTTTGCGAGGCCACCGGAATCAATTCCGAAACCGGAAAATTGCGCTCTTCTAAAACCCTTAACATCACTTGTCCCACCATGCCAGTGGCGCCTACTACTGCTACTTTCATACGTATTTTTAATGCAAATTTTGGAATGCCAAAATCTGGTTTACCCGATTTAATTTTAAAGAACTGCGAAAATAAAATAATCTTTTGGTGTTACCTGATTATTTTTGAACATGAAACTTTTTATCTACCCCTTCTTGCTAGTATTCTGGCTGAACCCAATCTACGCGCAGTTTTCAGACGATTTCTCGGATGGAAATTTTAGTCATAACCCCACTTGGTTCGGACAAGATTCTTTGTTTGTTGTTAATGCCAGCAAACAATTACAATCAAAGGCACACAATAACCATGTAGGCGAAAGAATATTATGGAGCCAACAAAACCCACAAACCAATATGGAATGGCGTATTTGGCTGAGGTTTGCCTTTAACCCAAGTTCACAAAACCAAGCAAGGTGGATTATTAGCGCCACATCGCCCGATTTTAAAAACTGTTATTATGTGCAATTGGGTGGAAGCACCGGCACCACAGATAGCATTGGTTTATACAAAGAAGTAAATGGCCAAAAATCATGTTTAATTGCGGGGAGACCAGCAACAGTGGGTAAAACAAATAATTTGGTTCAGCTTAGGGTACTAAGAGATTCTGTTGGCAACTGGCAATTGTTTTCGGATACCACGGCAGCCCAAGTGTTTATTAGGGAAGGAACAGCCCATGATAATAGTATGGCCATAGCCAGCATTCATGGAATTTGGTTTAGATGTACTGCTGGCAACGTGGCCAATTTATACGCAGATAATGTCTATGCAGGACCAACCATTACAGATAAAATTAAACCCCAATTAGTTCATTTTGAAATGCTCCATGAACAGGCTATTAAACTCGTTTTTTCAGAAAAAATTGAAAGCATAACACCCGAAAAAATTTGGTTCAGCCAGAAACAAGAGGCCGCTGCAAACAGCAATAACCAAATAGAATGGCAAGTGCAATTAAACCAAGCCATTATTGCAGATAGCTTTTTTGTTTTTGGTTTGAACCAAATTTATGATTTGGCTGGAAACAGCCTAGATACACAACTGGTATGGGCTTACCATGTGCCTCTTAAGGGAGAAATACTTATTACAGAATTGCTGCCCGACCCTGAGCCCATAGTGCAATTACCAAATGCAGAATTTGTTGAAATATATAACCACAGCCGCTTTCCCATTTGGATAAAAGATTTTACCATACACGACCCTAGCAGCACAGCAAACATTCCCAACACAAGAATGAATCCACATGAGTATATTATTTTATGTGCAGCCAAAGATACCCTATTGTTTAAGCCTTATGGTAAAACAATAGGCCTGCATCCATGGCCAAGTTTAAACAACAGCAGCGATAGCATTCAACTAAAATTTAAAGACGAATTATGGCAAGAAATTGCCTATAACTTGAGCTATTACCAAAGTAAAGAAAAAGAAAACGGTGGATATAGTTTATCACTTATTAACCCGTTTCATCTGTGTTGGGCTAGCGCTAATTGGACAGCCAGCAAGGATGAAAAAGGAGGCACGCCGGGCATTGTAAACGATGTTTGGGTATCACAAAAAGACACGCAAGGCGCTACCTTTGTGGGAGTAGATTTTGTGCAGGCAACGCAAATTGAGCTCCAATTTAATACACCTATCATCGCTCAAAGTAATTGGAAAAACAACCTATTCTTGCAAGGAATTTTAGCAGATTCTGTAGTGGTAAACCCTCTTAACAGCCGCTTGGTAAATATCTATTTAGCAGAAAATTTACAACACAAAAATGAGTATCGATTTGAGTTTTTTCCCATTGTAGATTGTCTGTTAACAGAAACCAAAGAAGCCATTCAGTTTACCTTCCTCGAACCCATTGCACCCAAACAAAACGACTTATTGATAAGCGAAATTTATTATGATGAATCGCGCCGTGGAGATTTTCCACAGAAAGAATTCATCGAAATTTATAACCGCACAGAACACCCCATACAATTAGAGAAAATGAAGTTTTCAGATGCCAGTACCCAAGCCACATTTCCAAGACAATTTATAATGCCCAAAAGCTACCTAATTGTTTGTCACCAAAGTAACCTGCCAGCTTTTTCCTCTATTGCCAAAACAGTTGGATTAAGCCATTGGCCTAGCCTTAATACCAGCGATGTAATTACAATAAAAGATTCCAATGGACTGCTCATACATCAAGTAGCTTATGCCGATTCTTGGCTAAAAAAAACAGCCAAAAATCATTCGTGTAGCATAGAAATGATAGACCTACAAAATCCTTGCGGTGGAGAAAATAATTGGAAAGCATCTACTCATTTTAAAGGAGCTAGCTTGGGAGAAAAAAACAGTGTGGCAGCCATAAATGCCGACCATACAACACCCCAATTACTGCGGGTATACGTTACACATGCCAAGCAATTACAACTTCAATTTTCAGAAATATTAGATAGCACTAGTTTGGTTCAAAGTAATCAATTTAGGCTGAACCCAAACATAACTGCCAATGGCTTTTATTTTCATCCCGAAAAACGCAACCAAGTTTATGTAAATTATGCAGATTCACTTCAAACAAACACCACCTATACAGTAGCATTATTACCCTTTTCAGATTGCGCATTAAACTTGGCAGAACCCAGTATTTCGGAATCGTTTCAAATACCACAAACTGCTTTGTATGGCGATTTAGTAGTAAATGAATTGCTCTTTAACCCAAGTAGCAGTGCTTATGATTTTATAGAGATTTTAAATATTTCTAATAAGCACTTAGACCTTACCCCCCTCCAACTTGCCCGATTGGGTAACCAAAATAGGATAGAAAATTTTCAAAACTTTGCCGAAGAAGGCATCCAATTGGCACCGCAAGAATATATTGCCATTTCTCAGTTTCCGGCGCAAGCACAAAACAATAATTTTAAAACCAAACCAGCAGCTTGGGTTACTCATTCCATTCCCGCAATGAATGATGATGAAGGCACCATTTTGCTCCTTGGTCAAAATCATTTGGTAATTGATTCTGTGTACTACTCAGACAAAATGCATCTAAGTTTTTTGCGCAAAACTGAAGGAGTTAGCCTAGAAAAAATTAATCCATTTTTACCCGGGCATCATGCCCAAAACTGGACATCTGCTGCAGAAACAGAAGGCTTTTCTTCCCCAACAAAAAAGAATTCTCAGCAACGATTTGGTTCAGGCCTAAGCGGAAAATTTAGCTGCAACCAAAGCTATTTTTCGCCCAATGCAGATGGTATAAACGACCTATTAAGTTTTGAGTATAAAACAGGAGATGGCCAATGGTTGGCAGATTTATTGATTTACAACCTGCAAGGTAAATTGGTAAAAGAAGTTTGCAAATCAAAATTATTGGCAAGCAGCGGAGAAATTCATTGGATAGGTGATACCAATTGGGGCGAGCGAGCACCCATAGGCAACTATATAGCCTATTGGAATTGTTATAGCCAGCAAGGAGAAACAGAACAACAGAAAATTGTTATTAGCTTGCTCTCAAATTAAACCCTAAAAGAAAGAGATGGGTTCAGGCAAAATAAGAGCTTTTTAAATTTTTCTTTTTAAAAACAAAGTAAAGCTATCAGAAATGGCAATAAATAAGAAAATATAAGATAACCAATCTCCATATCGCGTATAAAAAGTTTCGCCAGTATATACAGGAACCGCTTGCCTTATAACGGCCTTCTCCCAATAAGGTGTGGCTTGCCAAACACTGCCATCTCGGTCTATAAATCCGCTAACTCCTGTATTGGCACTGCGGGCTACTGCCCTTCTATTTTCTATGGCACGTAACCTGCTATAATCAAAATGTTGCCTGTACCCTGGCGTATTTCCCCACCATCCATCATTGGTTATAATGCACAATACATCGGCTCCCTTGCGCACATAAGAAGCTATAAAATTTGGGAAAACGCTTTCATAACAAATAATGGGCGCTATACCAACTTTATGATAACTTTTAAATACTTTACTTTCTTTATCTTGACCCAAACTACCCGCTGTACCA
Organism: Bacteroidota bacterium; assembly: GCA_030699355.1. Classification (GTDB taxonomy): domain Bacteria; phylum Bacteroidota; class Bacteroidia; order UKL13-3; family UKL13-3; genus B1. The sequence goes on from JAUYMZ010000308.1 coordinate 7,802, forward strand.
CCTAAATCTATGGTAAATTTTTCTAAAAATTTAAACAACTGCGGGTAAGGCATTTTTTCTACTCCAGGTACCAATTTGCTTTTATGGTAAACCTGCAAACTATCGTAAGAATTTATTTGCAAGGCCGCATTATACGCCTCGTAATAAGCATCTGCATTTTTAAATTTTCTAGCAGCAAAGCCGCGTGGTTCATTGGCACTAAGTTCGTAATACGAATCCATTCCAGCTACAATTACCACATGAGGGTGGGCAGTTAAAAATTCTTTTACTTGCTGAACCAAGGGCTCAGACGCTAAGTTATTCTCGAGCAACATGCCTTGCAAAGCCGTTTCGGGCAGCACCACATATTGCACTTTAGCATCCATTTTTTGTGCTGCCAATTGCAACATTTGGTTTACCTGTTGCTCCTCACTAATTCCCCCAAACTTATCACTGTATGGGTCGAAATTGGGTTGTACCAAAACCATATCCACCTTTTTGGTAGCTTGGGTTGGCAAAGTATTCCATAAGTAAAAGGATAAAAACATGGGAGCCAATACATAAAAAAACACTTTGTTTAATACCTGTTGTTTACGCCAATCCAATGGCATTGCTTTCCAATTTGAAAGTATTTTATCTAACTCCACATTTACCAGCAAAATCCATAAAGAGCCGCCTAAAACGCCAGTAAACTCGTACCACTGCGCCAAAATTGGCAGGTAACTAAATACGTTTCCAAGAATTAGCCAAGGAAAAGCAAAATCCCAATGAAATTGTAAGAACTCAATACTTAGCCAGCAGGCCATAAAGAAAGTATAATTAGATTTTGCATTAAGCCTGTTTCTAGCATGAAACAACAAAACAGGCAAAACCATGGGCATACTATTGATAATAAAAGCAGCAATGGCCCCGCCAGAACTGGCATTCCAAATCCACCAAACACTGCCTATATTCCATAATAAAAAAGCTAGCCATGCATACACAAAAAGCCAGGCATAAGAGTTTTCTTCTTGCGCCCGTATTTTGCGTTCAAGCCTAAAAATGGGTACAAACCCCAAAAAAGCCAGGGGCAACAAATAAAAAGGTTGCCAAGCTAAGGTAAAAAGTAAGGCGGCTAAAATACTATGAGCAACATAGTGTAGGTGTTTATTTTTTTCCATCTACTATTAAAACAAATTCGCCCTTTATGGGGTGTGTGGTATAATATTCTATCAATTGAACCAAGGTTCCGTTAATGGTTTCTTCATAAATTTTGGTAAGTTCACGACTAACACTGGCGAGTCTATCTTGGCCTAAATATTCTTTGAGCTGCTGCAAAGTTTTAAGCAGGCGGTGCGGACTTTCATAAAAAACCATGGTATATTCAATATCAACTAATTTTTTAAAGGCGGTTTGACGGCCTTTTTTTTCGGGCAGAAACCCTAAAAAAATAAAAGCATCGGAGGGTAATCCACTTTTAACCAAGGCAGGCACAAAGGCGGTAGCACCGGGCAAACACTCAACAGAAATTGAGGCTTGTAAACAAGCACGAACAAGCAAAAATCCAGGGTCGCTGATGGCGGGAGTACCTGCATCACTCACTAAAGCCAGCGTTTTACCAGCAGTTAATTCTTTTAATAAATTATCTATTTGCTTGTGTTCATTATGGGCATGATAGCTCCATAATGGCTTACTAATTTCGTAATGGTTTAATAGTTTTGAGGTTTGGCGGGTATCTTCAGCCAAAATAGCATCTGCTTGTTGCAACACTTTTAAACCCCTTAAGGTAATGTCTTCTAGGTTTCCAATAGGAGTTGGTACCAGTATTAATTTTCCAATTTGGCTCATTATGCATACAAATTAACAATCCTTAGTGCGCATTTTAAACTTTAATTGTTCAAAAGATAAAATTATTGCATTTAATTTGAGTAATTTTTGACTGAACATGAAATACTTAATTAACCGCGTACAAGTTTATTCTTTATACTTTTTAGAATACATTAAACATGGAGAGTGGGCTGCCATTCCCAATGCCTTTTTATATATGTTTACCAGAAAATCGTATGCCAACGGCAAACAAATGACCAGTAGCATGGGAAAATTTGAAACCCGCAAAGGCACACTCGATTTTCAGTACATTAATTATGCTTATGAAATAGAAATTAAACATTTTATAGAGAAACATCCTTTCGAGGTATTCTTTGATATTGGGGCATGTTTGGGCGAATACAGTATTTGGCTCGGCCATAAAGGCTACACTTGTCTGGCTTTTGAACCTGTAAAAGAAAGCTATGATATGATTGCTAAAAATATTGAGTTGAACCAACTAACACATAAAGTAAAGGCTTTTAATTACGGCCTAGGTAGGGAGCATAGTATAGAACATTTTCAATTGAACCATACCAATCCTGGGGCAAGCAAGCGAGTAGAGAAATCAACAAGCGAAACCCGAAAATTCGAAATCAATGCCTTAGATGATGTTTTTAATGGTTTTGGCCTGAACCCAAAAACAAAAATATTAGTAAAAATTGATGTGGAAGGAATGGAAGTAGAAATGATTAAGGGTGCCCAAAAGTTCTTTCAATATTTCGACAACATTACCCTGATTATTGAAGAGAAATTGAGCGGAGAATCTATGATTAGAGATACATTAAGTAACATTTGCCAATTTGAGTACGGGCACGTAGATAATTTTAATATTTACGCCAGAAAACTCAGCTAAGATTCATTGCTCGAACCTTGTTCTTGCTTGCGTTTACGCTCTTTTTGGATGGTATTATAAATGGGTATAGAAGTAACAACAATAAAAATTATCACCACATAGTTAAGGTAATCTAGTGCATTTGGAACCAATTCTCCTACAAAATACCCAGCCGTAACAATGGTTAAAGGCCATAATACCGCCCCCATAAAATTAAAAAACAAAAACACCAAAGGCTTAACCTTAACTACGCCCGCTAAAATGGGTGCAAAGGTTCTAACAATGGGTAAAAACCTGCCTAAAACAAGGGCAAGGCCACCATATTTTTTATAGAAATCTTCGGCCATGGTTATATATTTCTTTTTAAAGAAGAGCGAGTCTTTTCGCTTGTAGAGCGCCTCCCCCGTTCTAAATCCAAACCAATAACCAGCATAATAACCAACAAAAGCAGCAGCGCCTATATAGAAGATTAAGTGAGCTAAATCAACATCAAGCACGCCCATATAACACAGTAAACCTGCGGTAAAAAGCAATGAATCTCCGGGTAAAAATAACCCAAAGAAAACACCATTTTCTAAAAAAATGATGACAATCAATAAAAATAAGCCTCCAAATCTAATGAGTTCCTCTGGCTTAAATAAATCCCAAATGCTATCCAATTTTCTGCTATTAATGGTCACAAATTAGCATCATTTGCAGGAATAAACAAACCCTAACAAAAAATACTTTTATCCATTTCTAAAACCAATGTTGGTTCGGCCCTTTTCTACCTTTTCTGCTTTAACCAAAACCTCTTCCTTCATGGTATCTTTATATTTTTGCATGGCTTCTGCTAAATGATTGTTTTGCAGCGACAAAATTTGAACTGCCAATAAGCCTGCATTCTTTGCATTGTTGATGGCTACCGTTGCTACAGGCACTCCGCCCGGCATTTGCACAATAGATAATAAAGAATCTAACCCATCCATGGTTTTAAGCTTTACAGGAACACCAATAACCGGCAGGGTAGTTATGGAGGCTACCATGCCAGGTAAATGCGCTGCACCGCCAGCACCAGCAATGATAACTTGCAATCCCCTGCCCCTTGCTTCTTGGGCATAGCTAAACATTCTCTCGGGTGTGCGATGTGCCGAAACCACTGTGATTTCGTAGGCAATTCCAAAATCTTCCATCACCTTTGCAGCTTCCTTCATCACCTCTAGGTCGCTGTCTGAACCCATTATAATTCCAACTTTCTTATTCGACATACCTTTGTATTTTTATAAAAAAAGCCCGTTGAAGGGCTTTTTATTTTTATGCATCTAATTCCTCTGTTTCCTCAGACTCTGGCTCAATGCCTTCCATGAGGTTTCTAATTTCTTGCAACTCCTCACGGTTGTATTTATTAGAATGATCCGCCAATAAATCTAGCAAATAAGCCAAATTTTCTTTTCCATCTGATTCTTCTAAAAACAGAAAAGTATAATCACCATTGGCGTCAATGTCTTCGTAGGCCAACCTAATCATACGAACATAGCCAGGCTCTTTTACGTTAGCTTTAAAAAACTCGCGCAACTCTTTTAATTGGCTAATTACCTTGTCTGTATCCAACCCGTCTTGGTTCAGTTCTGCTTTAATCTTATCAATTATCTGCTTCATGTTGTTAATTTGTGGCACAAAATTATATTTTTTACCCATAAAACATATTTTTAATCTGAATAAATCATGAGGCGAACACTTCTTTGCATCCTTTTCCTAGTAATTTCTAATGTATTTATGACATTTGCTTGATATGGTCACCTGCAATTTGCCAAATTAGATTGGTTTCAAAAATGGGGCACTTTGGGAATTATTTTGATAAGCTGGTTTATTGCCTGGTTTGAATAGGCGTTTATGGTTCCAGCAAACAAAATGTTGCCTACAAAAAATGGTAATAATTATTTGGTTCAAACCGAAATAAAAAGCAGTGGCAAACCAAACTTAGTTGAGCTGGCCCAAATAAAAATTGTCCAAAATAAATATAATGAATATATTTGTTTATATAATTAATTGCTATGGCAGTTGGTTCAAACAAGAATGAAAACAAAAATTTTACTCATAGACGATGATTTAATTTGCAATATGGCAAATGAACGTATGATGCGAAATATGGGCTTAGCTATTGAAACAAAATCTTTTATAGACCCAACCCAAGCGCTCGAATTTTTGGGAAAAAGCACTGAACATTTTGATTTAATTCTTCTTGATATAAACATGCCACGCCTTAATGGATGGGAATTTTTAGATAGGTATATTTTATTAAAAGCGCGTTTTCCTATTTGTATGTTAACTTCATCCATTGATGAAAACGACCAAAAACGAGCCAATTCTTATACCATACTTTCTGGATATTATGTAAAGCCCTTGCGCAAAGACGATTTACTAAACATATTTGCTACATTGCAAATTACCACCTACCCAGTTTAAACTTCTTGCTTCTCTGCCCATTCTTTCATGAGCTCTTTGTATTTGTTTAAGAAGGTACTTTTAGAAACAAATCCAACATATTTATCTTGCTCCAAAACAGGTATATAAAACACCTCTGGATATTGCTCATATTGGTGCATTAAATCAGACAATTTATCATCTATATTGGCAGTAATTATATCTTGAACCAATATTTCGGATACTTTTACTTTATCGTATAAATCTTGTTTAAAGATATAAGCTCGTAAATGTCCCATGGTAACAATTCCCAAAAAATCTCCATTGCGCTTTACTACCGGAAAAACATTTCGGCGCGTACCAGATACTACCTCGGTAACCTTACGCAATGAATCATCTGGCCTAAAGCTGGGAAAATCTGTTTCTAATATCGAGCGCACTGATAATTCATCCAATACATCTAATTCGGGTGCCTTTTGCAACAATCCGTTGCTGGCCAATTTTTTGGTATAAATGCTATTAGGTTCAATCAGTCTGGTTACAAAAAAACTACCAGCAGATACTATCATTAATGGCACAAACAAGGTATAACCTCCTGCTGCCTCTGCTATCATAAATATGCCCGTTAATGGTGCACTTAATACCCCACTTAACACCCCCGCCATGCCCATTACCACAAAATTTAATTCGTTGAGTTCCGCCAAGCCAGATAGGTTTACCAAACGCGAAAAAAGTAGTCCCAACAAGGCCCCAATAAATAAGGAAGGTGCAAATATTCCACCATTACCACCCGAACTTACAGTTAATGCCGCTGCAATAGGTTTTAGCAATAAGGTAATAAATACAAAAGATAGAAATACAACATTATAGCCAAAACTACTTTGCAGGGCAATATCTTTCATAAATCCATCGAAGGTTCCATTCAAAATTTGGTTAATTACAAAGTATCCTTCGCCATACAATAAGGGCGAAAAAAGAATTAATCCACCCACAATTAAACCTTGAAAAATGGCTATTAAAAACTTTTGATTTCGATTATTAAATTTGTTTTCTATGCCATAAATAACCCAAATGGTATACACAGAAATGAGTCCGCAAACCACCGCAAACAAAGCATAAAACGGAACAGATGCTGGTTCCCATGGCTTAGCGGTAAACACTATTAATTGTCCTTGATAAAAAATATTACTAATTACAGCTGCTGTTGCAGAGGCAATTAATAAAGGCACAAAGGCAGAAATATTTACCCGTCGCAGCAATACTTCTAAGGCAAAAATTACCCCACCAATGGGTGTATTAAAAATAGCAGAAATGCCTGCAGAGGCGCCGCAAGCTAAGAGCAAATTTCTATCATTATCACTCAAAAACAAACGCTTAGCAAGGTTTGAACCAATGGCCGAACCTGTTATGGCAATGGGCGCTTCAACCCCCACCGAGCCGCCTAAACTTACTGTAAAGGCACTACTTACCATGTGGGCATAAGTATGGTGTTGGTCTATCTTTCCCTTTTTATAATTGATGCGGTAAATGATACTGGCCAATCCTTTTTCAAAATGTTTTAAGCCAAACACATACCTTATAAAAATTAAAGACAATACAATACCCAAAACGGGGTAAATCAAATATTGGTAACGCAGCTCTAAAAAGCTCTTATTTAACAATACAGATTCTAACCAATGAATGCCTGCTTTTAGTAAAATGGCTGCAAAAGCCACCACAATGGACACAAGAATGCTGGCAATAATCAGAAAGCTTTGATTACTAATGTATTTGTTCCTTTGTTTAAAGATTTTATAAACAGGATACTTCAGCAAGAAACGAATGTATTTAATTTGCTGACTCATGAAGCAAACATAATGAAAATAACTGAATGGATTAAAGCGGCGCGATTACGCACACTATTTCTCTCTTTATCATGCATTTGGGCAGGTTTGCTCTCGGTTCAAACCGTACAAAAGGTAGATTTACTTATATCAGTATTCACTTTTTTAACGGCTTTATTCCTGCAAATTCTATCCAATTTTGCCAACGATTATGGAGATAGCATTCACGGAGCAGATAATACTACCCGAAAAGGACCCTCTAGAGCGGTTCAATCTGGTGTTATTACTAAAGAGCAAATGAAATTTGCCATGATTATTTTTGCTGCTCTTTCCTTTATTTCTGGCTGTTTTCTTTTATTTTTGGCTGAACCTATTATTGGCTCAACCGCTGTCTTTTCTCTTTTGGGACTAGGTTTGGCGGCCATTGCAGCGGCCATTGCCTATACCAACGGAAAACGCCCCTATGGTTACGCGGGATTAGGCGACATAAGTGTTTTTATTTTCTTTGGGTTGGTGGCTGTTTTGGGTACCCAATATTTGCAAACAGCTGCCATAAATAAAGTAGCTGTTTGGCTCGCTTGTGCCTTCGGATTTTTATCGGTTGGTGTATTAAATTTAAACAATATGCGCGATATTAGTTCAGATATTTTAGCAGGTAAAAAAAGCATTCCCGTGCGCCTGGGTTTGCCAAAAGCAAAAATATATCACACTCTTTTATTGTCTCTTGCTTTACTGTGTTTATTGGTAGTTGCGAATGAACTTCATTTAAATGCATGGGTAATTCCTGCCTTTTCTTTTATTATTGGCCTGAACCTATTTTTGAACAATAAAGTAAAAGAAGAAATTGGTTTCGACCCACTTCTAAAATGGCTGTCCTTAAGTACATTTTTACTAAGTATTATTTTATTTATGGCGCTATGAAAAACGTAAGATATCAATTATTTAAAAGGTCTTTAGCATTTAGTTTTGAAGCCAAAACAAGCAGGGGCGCTATCCAAACACACGATGCTTATCTCATTAAAGCAAGCACACCTAAAGGCATAATAGGTTGGGGTGAAGCATCACCCCTTAAAGGTTTAAGTATAGATGCAACGCCACAATTTGAAAACCAACTAAAAGAAATTATAAGCAACCTAAACCAAGGAATTGATGCCCGTGAATTAGACTTAAGCAAGCTACCATCAGTGCGATTTTCCCTAGAAACGGTGCATCTAGATGTGGCTAACGGTGGCCAAATGAGATTATTTAATAGCACCTTTTTACAAGGAACACCCCAATACATGAATGGCTTAGTTTGGATGAATACGCCCCAACACATGTTAGAAGAAGCTATTCTAAAAGCACAAGCAGGATATGATTGCATTAAATTTAAAATAGGCGCACATGAACATGATGAAGAGTGCAGAATGTTGGAACAATTTAGAAAGAAATTTAATGCCAATAAAGTGCAAATAAGGCTAGATGCCAATGGTGCCTTTTTGCCAGACGAAGCGCTTCCTAAACTCAAAGACCTTCATGCTTTTACTATTCATTCTATTGAGCAACCAATAGCACCCAAACAGATGGAGGCCATGCAAGAAATTTGCGCCAAATCGCCCATAAACATTGCCTTAGATGAAGAACTCATTGGCCTGAACCCAAACACAGATGCTGGGAATTTATTAGCTAAAACAGGGGCACATTTTTTAATACTTAAACCTACTCTTTTAGGAGGATTAGCTGCTGCTGAGGATTGGATCAAACAGACCCAAAAATATAATAGACAATGGTGGGCTACCTCTGCCTTAGAATCTAATATTGGATTAAATGCCATAGCGCAGTGGACAGCCACTCAAAATAATCCATTGCCACAAGGATTGGGTACGGGTGCTTTATACTCAAATAATTTTGAGACACCTTTATTGGCAGAAAAAGGATACTTGTATTATATTGCCACAAAGAATTGGACCCTTCCGGAGGAAAAAGAAGAACTGATAGTGCATCTTTCATGAACAAACAAAAAGAAATATTAAAATGGTCGTTGGCACTAGATTCTACTGCTAGTATTTTAACACTTTGCGTGGGAATTTACCTAGGGATTTCTTTCTTAAACTTAATTTGTTTAGTGCCTATTTTAATAAATCTGTATATCCTTAAATTTTTAATCAATAAAAATTTAGATAAGGCAACCATTTTTACCATACTAAACATAACGTTTTCTATTTACCTAATTGATACCGGCCTGTCTTTAAACCTTGGCACCTATCTTTTTTATATCCCAACCATTATTGGCATCTATTTATTTGATGCTTTGGGTTCGAAAAGTATTAAAAAAATTGGTTTACTAGCCTGTGCTATCTCCATAATTTTAGTAAATATAGGATGGAGTCCGCAATTGCTTTTTAAGCCAATTACAGAAATATTGGAGTTAAAATATCAATTGTATTACAATACTATTTTGAGTGTTTCGGTTTCAATTTTAATTCTTCAAACTTTTGGCAATTTACGCAAAGAAGCCATGGCAGAAATTGAGTTGAAACAAGCCAATAATTTAGCTTTGTTAGAAAACTCTAATGACGCTATTTGGTCTATAGATGAAAACTTAAAACTGGTTTCTTTTAATTCTAATTATGCTGCCATGTTCAGAGAATTTTGGCAAATAGAAGCCAAACCAGGCATGGATATTCTATTTAATAATAGCAACCCAAAAGTATATAACGAGTGGAAAGCTTGGTACAGAAGAGTGTTGCAAGGAGAATCCTTTAACTTTGACATTGCCTATGATTTTGCAGACGGACAAAAAATCTTTGAGATTTCATTTTCGCCCATTTTCAAGGATAAAAAAGTTCAAGGCGCAGTAATAAAGTCGATAGATGTTACGCACAGAAAAACAGCCTACGAGAAACAACAACTCATTGCGCAAAATTTGGAGCTTCTGCTAAGTTCAACGCAAGAAATCATTTTTGAAATGAATGAGCACGATACATGTGCTAAAGTTTGGAAAGGCGAAAATTTAAAAATGTTCTACCCAGATGAATATTTTTTAGGTAAAACCATTGAGCAATTGTTTGATGAGCCCTTTGGTACCAAAATGGGCATCCCATTTCAAATTACTAAAAACACAGGCATTGCCCAAGAATACGAATACGCTTATCCCGTAAATGGCATAACAAAATATTATTTGGCCAAGTTACGAAGAATTAAAAATAGCGACCCCGCAAAGGTTTCAGTAGTTATTGAAGATATCTCTCTAAGAAAAGAAGCAGAAATTGCACAAACACAGCAAAGCGATTTTTTAAATAAACTTATTGCCCACTTACCTATTGGGGTATTTGTAAAGCATGTAAAGAATGGATTAACCTACACGCTTTGGAACAAAGAATTGGAAACTTTATTTAACCTAAAAGAAGCAGAGGTAATTGGCAAAACCGATGAAGAGGTATTTAAAAATGCAGGAGAAATTTCGCATTATTTAGCTACCGACCAACTTATTTTGCGCGATAAAGAACCTATTCTTATTCAGAAGCTATGCATTCAAACAGAAGACAAGCCCATATTTGCACGTACATTTAAAATACCCCTTTTAGATGCCAATGGAGAGGTAGAATCTATTTTAGGTATTTTAGAGAACATTACAGATGTTGTGCACTCTCAAGAAGAGTTGGCAATTGCAGAAAAACGTTGGAACTACGCATTATCGGGCAGTAGAGATGCCGTTTGGGATGTAAACCTAGTGAGTAATGAAACTTTCTTCTCGCCTGTTTTTAGTGAAATGCTGGGCTATAAAGCCTACGAACAACTAAGCGAAACCTGGGAAGATTTGGTTCACCCAGATGATTTACCAAAAGCCTGGAACTTATTTGTAGATCACCTCGAAGGTTTATCTCATTTTTATGAATGTGAATATAGATTACGCAAAAAAGATCAATCCTATTTTTGGGTATTAGATAGAGGTAAAGTGGCAGAAACAGATGCCGACGGAAACCCAACCCGCGTTATTGGCACTTTTAGCAATATTGATTACAGAAAAAAACTTGAAGCAGAGTACAAACAAGCGCTACAAAAAGCAGAAGAAGCTTCTCATGCTAAAAGTCTTTTCCTCTCAACCATGAGTCATGAAATTAGAACACCACTAAATGGCGTAATTGGCTTTATCAATTTGCTGCTTATGGATCAGCCAAACCCCAAGCAATTAGAGAATTTAAACGCACTCAAATACTCGGCAGATAACCTCCTATTTATGCTAAATGATATTTTAGATTTTAGCAAAATTGATGCAGGCAAAATGGATTTAGAGGTGCACCCTTTTAATCTCATTGAAATACTTCAAAACACCTCCAAATCTTTTGTAAATGCGGCCAAAGAAAAAGGACTTTCTTTACAACTTAAAGCCAGCAAAGAAATTCCAGAACTGCTTTTAGGTGATGCCCTTAGAATAAGTCAGATTTTAAATAACCTACTCTCTAATGCCATTAAATTTACAGAAACAGGGGAGGTTGGAATAATGGCCATCTGCAAACAAATTAGAGACGAAAAAGCGACCATTTCTTTTGAAATTTGGGATACAGGAATAGGCATAGAACCTGAGTATTTACCACATTTATTTGAACAATTTACTCAAGCCTCTTCAGATACAACCCGTAAATATGGTGGCACCGGTTTAGGACTAGCTATTTGCAAAAAACTAGTAGAAATAATGGGTGGAAACCTACATGTGAAAAGTGAAAAAGGGCAAGGTACGCGCTTTAGTTTTAACCTTACTTTAGCTGTGGCTCAAGTTAATGCCGATGATACACCCAAAATAGACTTTTCTGGTAATGCCGATTTTACCGGCATGCAAATTTTATTGGTAGAAGACAACCAAATAAATGTATTGGTAGCGAAACAATTGCTGATGCGTTGGAAAATTATGGTTGATGTAGCCCAAAACGGAAAAGACGCCTTAGTATGGGTTCAGCGCAAGAAATATGATTTAATCTTAATGGACCTTCAAATGCCCGAAATGGATGGATTTGAATCGGCTGCTACCATGCGAAAAGGAGGAATTCAAACACCCATTTTTGCACTTTCAGCCAATGTTAATTCAGATGCTAGAGAAAAAGTTTTAGCCTCGGGTATGAACGATTACATAAGCAAGCCATTTAAACCAGCCGAATTAGCAGAAAAAATTAATGCCATTTTTGTTCAGAAAAAAACAAAAAAAACCAAGGAAGAGCCCCCGCAAAACACCCTTTTTTAATTGCGATAAAACAAGGCAGTAAAGGCATAACAGCTTACTGCACCAAGCGCATCGGCAGCCATATCTGCATAATCATAACTGCGATTTACAAACACTGCATATTGCAAAAACTCTATGAGTATGCCGTAAGCAATGCCCATAAAAACAGCTAGGTGAACATGTGGCCAATCGATGTCTTTTCTGCCTCGCTGGTGGGCATAAATAATTAAGAACGACTGTACACCAAACAAAATAAAATGAGCCAGCTTATCTATGCCAATTAAATTAAAAGATACCTTTGGCAGGCTTTGGCCATTTACGCCACAAGCCGCCAAAGAAATCATTGCCCATAAAAGGGCTAAATAGTACTTTTTTATAAAAGAAATCATGCGGCTTACAGCTATTGATTAATAGCTGCTATACCTGGCAATTCTTTGCCTTCAAAATATTCTAACAATGCACCACCACCGGTGCTCACATAACTTACTTGATTTTCGAAACCAAACTTAGCAACAGCAGCAGCACTATCGCCACCACCAATTAAACTAAAGGCGCCGTTTTGAGTAGCATTGGCCACGGCAATAGCCGCTGTTTTGGTGCCGTTTTCAAAATTACTCATCTCAAAAACTCCCATTGGTCCGTTCCACAAAATGGTTTTGGATGCATTGATAACTTCGGCAAATTTTGTGGCGGCTTTCGGACCAATATCCAATCCCATCCAACCTTTTTCGATGTGTTGGTTATCGCATGGTTTACAATTGGCATCATTGCTAAAAGCATCGGCAACAATAGAATCTTCTGGCAACAATAATTGAACACCTCTTTCTTTTGCTTTCTCAATTAATTGCAAACACAAATCTAATCTATCATCTTCACATAGGCTTGAACCTATCTCGTATCCTTGGGCTTTTAAGAAAGTATAAGCCATTCCGCCACCTATAATTAAATTGTCTACTTTCTCTATTAAGTTTTCTAAAATTAATAATTTATCAGACACTTTAGCACCACCGGTAATGGCTGTAAACGGACGTTCAGCGTGTTTAATTACCTTTTCTGCATTGGCTACTTATTTGGCCATTACATACCCAAAACATTTAGCTGTAGGAAAAAACTGAGCGATAATGGCAGTAGATGCGTGGGCACGGTGGGCAGTTCCAAAAGCATCGTTTACATATACATCGCCTAATTTTGATAACTTTTCTGCAAAAGCTACATCGCCTTTTTCTTCTTCTTTATAATAACGCAAGTTCTCTAACAATAAAACCTCTCCTGCCTTTAAATTAGCTGCTAATTCTGTGGCCTCCTCTCCTATGCAATCTGCGGCAAATTTAACCTCAACTCCCAACAAACTGCTAACGGTAGCTAAGGTGTTTTTTAGCGTATGTTTTTCAAAATCTACTGTTCCATCATCCTTTAACTTTTTTAAAGGCCTTCCTAAATGACTCATCAAAATACAAGAACCACCATCACTTAAAATTTTCTTTAAGGTTGGAATGGTTGCTCTAATCCTAGCATCATCCGTAACTGCAAGGGTTTTCTTGTCTAAAGGTACATTAAAATCTACACGTACCAAGGCTTTTTTGCCATTAAAATCTATAGAATCAACTGTTTTCATATTGTAAAATTTGCTGCGAAAATAGTTTTTTTTGACTAAACCCCCAGTTGATAATAGAAAATGCAACGCAATAGTTACCTGCATTTCATTCTTTGTGTTACCTTTGTTACGCTTCAGGTAAATTGATTTCGGCATATTTGAAGCAATAAATAAAAACAACATGAATCTTATAACACGTACCTTAATCGTAAGCTTATTTTCAATCCTTTTTGGATGTAACGCCAATGCCCAATACAAAAACATTGATGCCGATGCTTTTGCAAAAACAGTAAAAACAGAAAAAGCCATTGTTATAGATGTGCGCACCGAGGGCGAAGTGGCTGAAGGATTTATTAGTGGAACTACCGTTTTTGCCAATGTAAATGGCCCCGATTTTATGCAAAAAATAAAGGCATTAGACCCTACAAAAACATATATCGTTTATTGTAGAAGTGGTGCTCGCAGCGCAAGGGCCTCAGAGATTTTAACAAACAATGGATTCAAAAAAGTTTATAATTTAAATGGAGGCATTATGAACTGGAGAGGAGACATAACCAAACCTTAATGAACCTCATTTTAAAAGAATACAAAGGTATTCTCCTATCGTGGACCATTGGCTTAGCCGCTTATTTTCTATCTCAAAATACGCCCCATTGGCTCAATGCCATATTATTGGCTTTATTACTTGGCATGCTCATAGGTAATTTTATCAAAGTTCCGCAAGCCTTTCAATCGGGTATTTCTTTTACTAGCAGCAAACAATTAGAACTATCTATTTTATTTCTAGCGTTTAGCATCAATTTTACACAAATTGCAAGTTTAGGCGTTAGCAGTTTTAGTCTTATTGCCACGCTTGTTTTAATAATGCTTTTACTCACGTTTTACTTGGCAAATAAAGCACATTGCCCGGGTGCAACGGGTTGGCTAGTTGGGTTTGGAACCGCTATCTGTGGTTCATCTGCCATTGCTGCATTAGCGCCAAGTTTGAAAAAAAAGGATGATGATGTTGCCATTTCTATGGCTGTTGTAAATCTCTTTGGTAGTATTGGCATGCTGGTTTTACCGCTGGCATTGGCCGGTTTAAACCTAAACTCCCTACAACTCGGAATGCTTATTGGTGGTAGCCTTCACTCGGTTGGCAATGTAGCTGGTGCTGCCTATGGTTTAAGCAAAGAGGTGGGCGATGCTGCCATTACCATAAAATTAGCGCGTGTAGCCTTATTATCACCAGCCCTCATCTTCTTTAACTTTTTGGTAAATAGAAATGAAATGAACGGTTGGAAATCGTATTTTAAATTACCCTGGTATTTATGGAGCTTTATTGCCATTACTTTACTAGGCACCTTCATTCAATTTCCAACAATTTGGCTGAACCTAATGGAAACCCTTGGAAAGATTACCCTTACTGTTGCCATGGCAGCCATTGGTTTAAAAGTTAGCTTTACACAACTCATTCAATCTGGCAAAAAAGGTATTGCCTTTGGCTTACTTTTATTTGTAATTCAAATAGGTATATTAGGCTTTATGTTATTTCTCTTGGGTTCTAACAAATAAAAAAAAAGCCTCCACATTTCTGCGGAGGCTTTTTTTATTATAACAAATTCGTTTCTGTATTGGTTTCTTGTTTTGGTTCAGCCAAGATGCTGCTTTCTTCACTTGTGCTAAGCACTTCTGCTTCTTGCACGGGCTCTTCCACTTTATCGTGTGGTCTTACACCTAATATCTCAACCAAATCTGTTTGAAACAAGATTTCTTTTTTCAATAATATCTGAGATAACTCTTCTAGTTTATCGCGTTTTTCAATTAAAAGCTGTTTGGTTTTTTGGTAACATTCGTCAATAATAGCACGCACTTCGTGATCTATCATTTCGGCAGTGCTTTCGCTGTATGGCTTAGTAAAACCATACTCTTGGTTGCTATCATTAAAACTTACATTGCCAATTTTAGCGTTCATACCATAAATAGTTACCATGCCATAAGCCATTTTGGTAATGCGCTCTAAATCATTTTGCGCACCTGTACTAATTCTGCCAAAAACTATGTCTTCAGCTACCCTGCCACCTAATGTCATACACATCATGTTTTTCATTTGGTCTGTGGTATACAAATATTGGTCTTTTGGCAAGTATTGGGCATAACCCAAAGCAGCCACACCTCTTGGTACAATGCTTACTTTTACCAAAGGATCTACACCTTCTAAAAACCAGCCTGCAATGGCATGACCACTTTCGTGGTAGGCAATAATGAGTTTCTCTTCTGGAGAAATAATTTTATTTTTCTTTTCTAATCCGCCGATAATACGGTCTACGGCATCTTGAAAATCTTGCATATCTACCGCAGTTTTGTTGTTACGGGCTGCAATAAGTGCCGCTTCGTTACACACATTGGCAATATCAGCACCAGCAAAGCCAGCAGTTTGAATAGACAATTTCATTGGGTCTACCCCTTCAGCGGTTTTAATTGGCTTTAAGTGCACTTTAAAAATTTCTTCTCTGCCATTCAAATCCGGACGGTCGATAGAGATTTGCCTATCAAACCTACCCGGACGTAATAAAGCGGTATCCAAAATATCTGGGCGGTTGGTAGCAGCTAAAATAATTACACCTAAATCGGTGGCAAAACCATCCATTTCGGTTAATAATTGGTTCAAGGTATTTTCTCTTTCATCGTTTCCGCCCTGAACCAAATTTTTACCACGGGCTCTTCCTACCGCATCAATCTCATCAATAAAAATAATACAAGGCGCTTTTTCTTTGGCTTGCTTAAATAAATCGCGCACCCTACTGGCACCTACACCCACAAACATCTCTACAAAATCTGAACCTGATAAGGAGAAGAAAGGCACACCCGCTTCGCCTGCTACGGCTTTTGCCAATAAAGTTTTACCCGTTCCTGGAGGGCCAACCAATAAGGCACCTTTTGGTATTTTACCGCCAAGGGTGGTATATTTCTTAGGGTTTTTCAAGAAATCTACAATTTCCATTACCTCTACTTTGGCTTCATCTAAACCCGCTACATCTTTAAAAGTAGTATTTACGTGTTGGTCTTTATCAAACAATTGCGCCCTGCTTTTGCCAATGTTAAATATTTGTCCGCCACCTGCTGCACCACCGCCACCCATTCTGCGCATTACAAACATCCACAAACCAATAAGCAAAGCAAAAGGCAATAACCAGCCAATGATATCGGCTAAATAATTGTGTTGGGTTGCTGTTTCGGCAATAAGGCGTTCGCCTGCCGGAAAAGCTTCTTGGCGCTTCGTTAAATCTGTTTCGAAACTACCTACATCACTAATTTCAAAAAAGTAATGCGGACCACCTTCTGTGGCAGCAAACAAGCCCGTACGCGCTTTTAAGTCGCTATACTTCGCATTTTTAAGCGCATCCTTCTTAATATAAATATCAACTCTTTCCTTATTTACAATCACAATTTTCTCAATATCATGAGAAGGAAGCATTTCAGTAAAAAACTTGGTTTTGGTTGTTTTTAAAGAAACATCATGCGGAGCAAACTGCATGGCCAAAAATGCAACCACCACTACCCCATAAATCCAATAAAAATTGAATTTTGGCATATTGTTAGGAATCTTAGGTTTTTTATTAAACGGGTCTTTTTGAGGCGTAGGGTTGTTTGAATTATTTTCTGCCATGTGTTTGTTTTTGATGCAAAATTATTGCTGCTAAATTGAAAATTCTTTTTTAATTATTTCGTATTTATTTGGCCTGAACCAAAAATTTTAATTGTGGTGCCATCCAAAAGTGAGACAATTTAACAAAGCCTTTGTTTAAAAAATCGTCTAAATTTGATACAACGGGGTTCCATACAAGGGTGTTTTTATCTATGTTGCCTGCTTCTATGGCCATTTGTAAACTTTGTTTGGTAAAAGTTTGAAGCTCGTCTCCTTCTTTAACCAACACCATCATGCGGTCGAAAAAATTAACCTGCCATTGCTCCCCTAAATCTTTCATGAGTTTAACAGATTTATCTATGCCACAACCGCTAATACTATGCTGTGTTTCATCGAGGGCAATCACCACAATTTGGTTGTAGAGTACTTGCCCTAAGGCTTTCATGGGCATTTCGTGGGCCGTCCAGCTTTGGGTAAAGGCGTTTACCTGTGATTGAATAGCTAAAACCGCTTCAGAACTTAAAGCCCTATCGGCTGCATAAACCCAAATCTTAGCATGTGGCGGAAATTGCGAAAATGTATGTGTCATAATTTGTGGAAGCGAAAATACCAAAAATTAAGCCATTGCCAGTTTGTCAGAATCATTTTTTCTAAAAAAACACCAATACCGCCAATAGTTTGTCAAAAAAATGGCTTGGTTCAGCCAATAATTTCTAAAAAAACTTATTTTTGACCACTAAAGGCTCACCCTAAAATGCCTTGTTAACATAAATTCATGAGCGATTCACAACCTTCTATAGTAATTGTAGGAGCTGGTCCGGCCGGCTGCGCAACTTCCTTATTTCTAAGTAAATTAAAGATTCACCATACCATCATAGATAAAGCAGTTTTCCCGCGCGATAAAGTGTGTGGCGATGCATTGAGCGGGAAGGTGGTATATGTATTAAAACAATTAGATGAAGAAATACTTACCTCATTTGGCAATAAGCCCGGCGAATTTCTGCCAAGTTGGGGTGTAAAATTTGTGGCGCCCAATGGCAAAGGCATCGATATTCCGTTTAAGCAAAATAAAACTGCCGACATGCGTCCGCCTGGTTTTATAAGTAAAAGAATGGATTTTGACAATGCTTTGTTTGAATTGCTCAACAAAGAATACGCAACAGTAATGCAAGGCACCGCGCTTAAGGAAGTCAATCAGCACAGCACGGGTATAGATTTAGTTTGCGAGCAAGATGGTGAAGAAGGAAAAAAGGCACTTACTTTTGAAAATGTACAAATGGTAGTAGGTGCCGAAGGAGATAGGTCTATTATTGGCAAAAAACTGGCTGGCATACAAAAAGATAACATGCATTATTGCGCTGGAATTAGGGCATATTACAAAGGCGTTAAAGACCTACACCCAGAAAATTATATAGAACTGCACTTTTTGGAAGAAATGCTTCCTGGTTATTTTTGGATATTCCCTATGGCAAACGGCATGGCCAATGTGGGCGCGGGTATGCTGAGTGATACAGCTAGTAAAAAGAAAATTAACCTGCGCGAGGATATGTTGCGTGCCATTAAAAACAATCCTACCATTAAAGATAGGTTTGCTGGGGCTGAGTTGGAAGGAAAAATTGAAGGCTGGGGATTGCCTTTGGGTTCAAAACAAAGACCTTTGAGCGGCAATAATTTTTTGCTTACCGGAGATGCCGGGAGCTTAATTGACCCCTTTACCGGCGAAGGCATTGGCAATGCGCTATACAGCGGTATGCTGGCCGCCGCACATATTGAGCAATGCTTGAACCAAAACAACTTTTCGGCTGTATATAACAAAGCTTATGATAAGGCTTTCTACGACAGGCAGTGGGATGAGTTAAAATTGAGTCATACCATGCAAAAACTTTGCAAATACCCTTGGTTATTTAACTTGGTGGTAAACAAAGCCAATAAAAATAAAACCCTGCGCGAAACCATAAGCTGCATGTTTGAAGACTTAGACATGCGCGCCAAATTACGTAATCCGCTGTTTTACTTTAAACTTCTGTTTAATGATTAAAAGAGAATTATGAATTATGAAGTATGAATTATGAATTAGGGAGTATTTGATTTCATAATTCATACTTCATAATTCATAATTCTTACTGCCTGCCGCCTTGCACCAAACGCATGTAGTTTTGTTGTGCTGCAATAAAGTCTGGGAATTCTTTTAGGGCCAATTCGAAATTCTTTTTAGCACCCATTAAGTTTTTGTTTTGGGCCGCCATGTATGCTTTTACGTTGTAAACAGCAGCTCTAATAGGCACCAATTGCTTTTCGGTTTCCGACAACATAAAATCTACGCTATCAGTGCTATTTACCATTTTCTCTTCAAGCGATTTTACAGAAGCTTCGGCTCCTTTCATATCGCCTGCTGCCACTTGAATGGTAGCTACTTGGTATAAATAGGTAATTTTATTTGTGGTAGCGTATAGTTTATTATAGAAATCTAATAACTCCATTCCTTTACCAGCTTCTTGCAAGCATAAGGCTTTGAGTTGTAAGAATTTTTCATCGTTTGGTCTACGGGTTAAAACTTTATCTGTATATACTTCTGTGGCGGCGTAATTTCTTACCGATGCGTATAATTCTGGCAGGGTATCAAGATAAGGCTGGCGGGTGCTATCCGATTGTAAAATAGCTTGTGCAGCCACAATAGCCGTTTGGTAATCTTTAACCTCCATGCTATGCAAGTATAATTTTTCATAATCTACCTGCGGGGTTTGGTTATTGTTACAAGCAAATAATAGTGTTATGGCTAAGCCAACAAATAATTTTTGAATCATAATGGGTTTATAAAATTGTTTGGCAAAATAGGGGAATAAAATTTAAAATCTAAATCCGAAATTCTAAATCCGAAATTCTAAATCCGAAATTCTAAAGGGATTTGTGGTGAGGGGAGAGTTTTGTTTAAGGTTTATGCGTTTAATCGTTTATACGTTTAATCGTTTATACGTTTAATCGTTTGTTGGTTTGTTGGTTTGTTGTTTGCTGGTTTGCTGGTTTGTTGGTTTGCTGGTTTGTTGGTTTGTTGGTTTGGCAACGGGTTGAACCAAGTTGTTGCTGCAAAAAGGGGCGTTAGCCCTGACATCTTAGTAGCTTAAAATGTACAGCAATATTACCAAAAGGGGCGCTAGCCCTGACATCTTGTTACACTCAAATTTATCATTGAAGAAATTTATATACTCAACAATTAGATGACAGGGCTAACGCCCCTTTTGAATGGAAACGTTGTTCTAATTGGCTACTAAGATATCAGGGCTAACGCCCCTAAAATGATAAATTAAAAAAATGTCGAGCATCGAATGCTGAAT
>JAUYMZ010000216.1 GCA_030699355.1 Bacteroidota bacterium
GCAAAGAATGGGAGGGTATTCATGGATTTTTTAAAGAACTTGAAAAGCAAACCTATAAAATTCAATACCGTGTAATGTTGGCAAGGTACCGCGGAAAAACCGTTTGTATGGATTGCAATGGAACCCGTTTAAGGCAAGATAGTAATTATGTAAAAATTACGCCCCTAAACTTTGCTCCAGAGATTGCCGATACCAATAAAGACAAACGTATTACTCTTTCTGAAGTATTGTTGTTGAGCATTGACCATTGCTATGATTATTTCAATAATTTACAGCTAAACAAACACGATCACGACATTGCAAAACGAATGTTAATTGAGATAGTGAACCGCCTTAAGTTTTTAAAAGATGTTGGTTTAGGCTATTTATCGCTCAACCGATTATCAAACACCTTAAGTGGTGGAGAAAGTCAGCGAATTAATTTGGCAACATCTTTGGGTTCAAGCCTAGTTGGCTCTTTATATATTTTGGATGAGCCTAGTATTGGTTTGCACAGCCGTGATACTGAAAAATTAATTGGTGTATTAAAATCATTGAGAGATATTGGCAATACGGTAGTAGTGGTTGAACACGACCAAGACATTATGGAACAAGCAGATCAAATTATAGATATTGGTCCGCTTGCAGGCATACATGGGGGAGAAATTATAGCCGTTGGAAACCTTAAAGAAATTAAGCAAAACAAAGAAAGCTTAACAGGTAAATATTTGATAGGAACTGCCGAAATAAAAATACCAGAAAGAAGAAGAAAATGGACACAATCCATTCAAATAAAAGGGGCGCGTCAAAACAATTTAAAAGGATTTGATGTAAGCTTTCCACTGCACGTATTTACAGTGGTTACAGGCGTAAGTGGAAGCGGAAAAACCACCCTAATCAAAAGCATCTTATACCCTTCATTGCAAAAAGTGTTGGGAAGTTATAATGGAGAAAAAACAGGCGCTTTTGATAAGATTGATGGCGATATTAAAAGCATAAAAAATATTGAATTTGTAGACCAAAATCCGATTGGAAAATCATCTCGTTCTAACCCAGTAACCTATATAAAAGCATACGACGTAATTAGAGAATTATATGCGGGCTTACCTTTATCGAAACAACGGGGTTATAGACCACAACATTTTAGTTTTAATGTGGATGGAGGAAGGTGTGAAGCCTGTCAAGGAGAGGGTGAAATTACCATAGAAATGCAATTTATGGCCGATGTACATTTGCCTTGTGAAGATTGCGGTGGAAACAGATTTAAAGAAGAAGTGCGAGAGGTACATTATAAAAATAAAAGCATAAGCGATGTTTTACAATTAAGCATTGATGAGGCGATTGCTTTTTTTGAAGAAGAAAAATCTTTAGTTAATAAGCTAAAACCGCTACAAGATGTGGGTTTGGGGTATATTAAACTTGGCCAAAGTTCGAATACCCTCAGTGGTGGAGAAGCACAAAGGGTAAAGCTTGCATCGTTTTTAGGTAAAGGCAAAAACAGCGACCCCGTGCTTTTTATTTTTGATGAACCTACCACAGGATTACATTTTCATGATATAAATAAACTCTTACAATCGTTTTATGCCCTACTAGACCAGGGTCATAGTATTATCGTAATTGAACACAATATGGATGTTATTAAATGTGCTGATTGGATAATAGATTTAGGTCCGGAAGCAGGGGAAATAGGTGGAAATATTGTATTTACGGGAACCCCAGAACAAATGATTCAAACCAATGAAGGTTATACACAGAAATATTTGAAAGAAAAGTTTGTGGCTAAGTAAAATAAATTAGTACATTTGGGTATAAAATTTATCCAAACCTATGACTATTCAAAAATTATTGGTTGCCAACAGAGGCGAAATTGCAATTCGAGTTTTTAGAGCGGCGGTTGAACTCGACATTAAAACTGTTGCGGTTTATACCTATGAAGATAGGTATTCGT
>JAUYMZ010000311.1 GCA_030699355.1 Bacteroidota bacterium
TCCCTAAATTTAGGGATGTGTTTTTTGCTAGTTTTTCACCCAGTGTGGCTATGCGCATCAATCCCAGCGTTGCTTTGGGTTTAATGCCACAGTTTAAAATGTCGCTTAATAGCATGGTTGATAACCCAGATTGGGTTCAGCAACGCCCTTCATTAATTGGCTTAAATGTATTTTTAAGAAAGCGCTTTTAGTTTATTTGTCATCGCTTCGCATTATTTCAAAAGGCAATTCTATGCGTTCGCCTAATTCATCTGTTAAAATTAAAACATGTTTCCCAGCGCTAGCTTGTATGCCTAATTTGTGAAATTGCTGGGTAGTACCCATAAATTTTTGGTCTATATGCCAAAATATTTTTTTGTTTCTTAATCGGTGCGCTACCTCAAAAACAATACTGCCAGGCTTGCCATCTAAATCTTTTGGCATAAATAAAATGCTCAATCTTTTTGGATATATCACTTCCATATTGTGCTCCATTTGCTCAGAGCAGCCTGGTTTAAAAGGTGGAAGTGTTTTGTAATTAGCATGCTTATTTTTGTAATACCACTCCATGGCAGCAGGCAATACAAACCAAGATAGCGTTCTCATATTTTCTGGATTTTCGCAGGTATTGTTCACTCTAAACTGACCATTTGCGTGTATATGAATCTTTTTATGATAGCTACACAATGGAGGAAACTTTATGCTTTTATTTACCCATTGGGTATCTCTTTCTTCGCAGTTTATATTGGCAATATTACCGCTTTGCCTGCAAATTAATTCTTTTTGCATGTCGTCGTATGGGAGGTTAAACCAGGCACTGGGAGGTAGTAATTTAACCATATCAAATAAAATAGGAGCCGCAGTGCTTATGCCTGTTAATCCTGGTCTGCCTTCTCCATCTGCGTTGCCAACCCAAATGCAAACTACATGTTTGGGTGTTATGCCAATTGCCCAAGCATCTCTAAATCCAAAGCTGGTGCCGGTTTTCCAAGCAACCCTTTTGGCAGCAATATATTGCGACCAGTATTGTTCATCTCCTGGTCGGACTAAATCTTGCATGGCTTCAAACGTTTGATAAATGGCTCCAGCTTTAAGGGGAGGTTCAAAGACATTTGGTTTTTTATCGACTTTGATATTATTTTTAAACAAATTAGGTTTGGCTAAATCGTTGGCATCATATTGTCCGCTTTTTTTTCCATAATGGTTTAAAAATCGGGCTAAGCTTGCATACACGCCAGTAATTTCCCACATGCTGTTTTCGCCTCCCCCAAGAATTAGCGATAAACCATAATGATTGGCTCCTTTATGCAGCGATTTGATTCCTAATTTTCTGAGCAAATAATAAAATCTTTCGGTTCTGTATTGCTGCAATTGTTTCACAGCCGGCACATTTAACGACCTAGCCAAGGCTTCATTAGCAGGCACAGCACCATCGTATTGTAAGTCGAAATTCTGCGGCATATAGCCCGAAATTTGTGTTGGAATATCGGCTTGTAACGTTTTAGGTAATATGCTTCCATCTTGCAGTAAAGCGGCAAATAGGAGGGGCTTTAGCGTGCTTCCCGGACTTCTTAACGCGGGTATCATGTCTACATACGTTTCTAAATTGGCGTCATCTGGGTGGTATACATTTCCGCAATAAGAAAGCACCTTGTTTTGCTCTATATCTAGAATTAAACAAGCTACATTGTTTACTCCATTTCCTTTCAATCGTTGGTGGTGCTGTTCTAAAATTTGATTGCACTGCATTTGCAGATGTAGGTCGATACTGGTTTCTACTTCAGATGCTAGCGGGATAGCGCCTAATTTTCCTTCAAATAAACTGCTTAGTAAGTTGTGTGCATGATTGGGTAAGGGTAATGGTTTTTGCGGAATAGGTTCAAGCAAAGCCAAAGCACAATCCTGGGTAGATATAATTTGATTTTGTTTAAGTTTTTCTAATAGTTTATTGCGTTTAGCTATTAAGGTTTGTTGGTTTTTATCGGGTCGAACCAAAGAAGGGCTATTGGGCAATACGGCTAAACAGCAAGCTTCGGCCCAACTTAATTGATGGGCACTTCTGCCAAAATACCTCCAAGCTGCTGCTTGTAAACCCACCACATTTCCACCAAATGGGGCATGCGAGGCATACAATTGCAATATTTCTTCTTTAGAATAACTGCACTCTAAGCGAATGGCTAAAATTATTTCAATGCATTTTTCGATAAAATTTCTGGGCTTTTTACGCGCCATTCTTATCACTTGCATGCTAAGTGTGCTACCGCCGCTTTTAACGCCTTGGTGTTTTACATTCAGAAAAATAGCGCGCAGTAGGGCAATTGGGTCAATACCCGGGTGATAAAAGAATCGCTTATCTTCGAAACAAACAATGGCTTCCTTAAATTTTTGCGGAACATTGTTGGTTTGTTCAAAGCGCCATTGACCATCATCTGCAATGCGTGCTTGCAATAATTGCCCATTTTTATCGAGCAATAATTTAGAAAAGGGCGTTTTAAATAAAGGCTTGGGAAGCACTATCCAAAAAAGAAAAAGCAATAAGCCTAAAAAGGTAAACCATTTCAATTTTGGACTATTTCTTATGGTAAAACTTTTACCCATTTCCCACTTTCTTTTGCCTGAATATTTCCATGATACATACGTTCACAAATAAATCCTGGAGCATAAAAATTGCCTTGATAACTGGCATTTAAGTAAAATACAAATGTTGCTTTTTGCTTTTCACTTAAATCAAAATAAGAATAAATTCTATCATCTCTTATGTCTTGGTATCTTGGTACGCTGTAATTTTTATTGTTTTCTGAACCCAAACTTCCCATTCTTTCATTGTGAATTTCCCATCCACTAGGCATAATCATAGAAAGAGCTAAATCTTTGTATTGGCCCATTAAACCTGGATTGCTAATGCTAACCTCAATTTTAAAATCACCGCCCTGTTTTAAACTTTCGGGTTGAATAATTCGGTCTTCCATATCCTTGTACACAACTTCCATGTTTAGGTTATTTTGGGAAGCTGTTTGTTTGTTTATGGCCGGTTTTCCGCGGGTAATAAGTTTAACAAATAATATCTTCCCGTGTTCACTTTGAACTTTAATTTTTCCTGTTTTTTGGTTGCCAATTTCTAATGGAATGGAAACAAACTTAGCCTTGCTGGCATATTTATTTGTTTTACCATTCAACTCATAACTAAAAGTTAGCTTTTCATCGCTTGTATATTTGCCAGCTAAGGTAGCAACAGCCAAAATGGAGTAGGCAGCAGTTTGTGTACTCATGTATGCATTGCTGTTTAAATTGGCACAAACCTTTTGCAACATTTGATATGCTTTCGATTTTTCGTTCATCAAAATTAATGTTTCAAGAATGAGTGCTTCATCTCTTTCTTCTGAGCCATAGGTGGCATCTTGTTCCTCTTTATTGTTGTATGGCTTTAGCGTTTCTTTTTCAACTATTTTCTTGGCTGTTTCTTTATTGCCCGCCAAAGCGTATGCCGCAGCCAATCTCCATTTTGCATTGTTACTTAAATCACTAATTTCTTTTAATCTATTCATAGCACCAAGTTCTGGTGCGCCGGCCAAAGCAAGTGAATATAAACGATAGGCTTGGTTTAAGTCGTGGTAATTATTTCCGTTTCTCATCCAAGAAAGGGCAGCAGATTTTTGATACTTTTTCCAGTTTTCTATCATATGAATGGGAATAGCATATCCTGCCTCTTCTGCCTTTAACAAGAAATGTCCAATATAACTGCTACTCCAATCATCTGAGGCAGATTCTCCTTGCCAATAGCCAAAACCACCGCTCATGTTTTGGTATCCGCGAAGTTTGTTAATGGCAATTTTTACATTGCGGTCAACTTCCTTTTTCCAAGCCTCGTTTAACTCGGTAATTTGGTTCAGGGCAATTTGAGGAAACACAGCTGAAGTAGTTTGCTCTGCACATCCATGTGGATATTGAATTAATTCTCGCAGCCTCTTTTCTAATTGCATGGCGGGTATAGAGCTCACTTCCAATTGAGCGGTATTGGTGCCCGGCACCCCAGGTAAGTTAAATTGGCTCAGCCATGATTTACCCGGTTCTATGTTGCTTTCATAAACCAAGTTTTCATAAGGATTTGGATTTTCAATTTGTAATTCTACTTGATAATTGGCCCTTTCATTTCCGGCACTTGCCTCCAAATTTATAGTGCCTAGTCCCATGCTATTTTTTACTTCTATATCAAAGAATAACATGTCGTCTCCCACTTTAGTAAAGCGAATGCTCTTTTGGTTCGAACCAATTATTTTAAATAAATTATTGGCGGTAATTTTTACGTTTACTTGGCCCATGTTTGGGTTCATAGCAAAAACGGAAACAGGCAATTTTAGTCGGTCGCCTGGTCTTAAAACACGTGGTAATCCGGCTAAAATCATTAATGGTTTCTTTACTGTAACAGATTTTTCTGCTAAACCATAAGCCTCGTTTTCCGCTGCTACCACCATTACCCTTACCGCGCCCACATAATCTTTAATTTGGAAAGTATGGTTATTTTTAGCGCCTGGTGCTAGGTAAAACGGACCCATAAATTGAACGGTGGGTTTAAATCGTTTTGCTTTGCTATCCTTTTGTTTTCGGTTCAGGCCTTCATCTCCTCCAATACTTAAGCTATTGTTAAATTGAGTTCCAAAAGCGCCCATTACGTAATCATACATGTCCCATGTTTTTACGCCCAAAGCCTCTTTAGCAAAAAAGTGTTCATGGGCATTGGGTGTTTTAAATCGGGTTAAATCCAATAATCCTTCATCTACAATGGCCAAAGTATATTTCATTCCTCTTCCCGAATTTTCTGTCACCGAAATTACATTGTTCTGGTCTGGCCTTATGCTTTCTGGCATGCTAATTATCGGTTTTAAAATGCTATTTGGGTCTTCAACTTTAATGGGAGATAAGCCATACAAGCGTATGGGCAGGTCGTTGCTTGTTTGTCCGTGTGGCTGAACCAAAGTAACATGCGCATAAACATTTGGCTGCATATCTTTGGTAATAGGAAAACTAAATGAGCTCTGCTGACCTTGCGATTGAATCCAATATGTTTTTACTATTTCCGAGCCATTTTCAATACTCAAAAGTGCTCTACCTTGCAAGGGTGTTGGGAAGGTAATACTTGCCATTTCACCCACTTGGTAGCTTTGTTTATTTAGGCTAATGCTTAAAATATTTGCACTAGAATTTCCTTCTTTTTGCGCTCTGCCTGCCCAACCTGGCCAATCCATGTAAAAGGGTTTTCCACTGGTATGTCCGTCTTGGTCTGTAAGTAAGAGCAAATACCTTCCCCAATCTGGGTAATTTACTCGGATATTAAATTTACCTTTTCCATTGTTAATCGTAACTTCTTCTTCCATCAAGCTGCTGTACTCTTCCGAATTGGCAAAATTACTCAAGTCGTCTTCGCTTCTGTCCCACCACCAGCGCCAATTAATTTTAAAGAGTTGTGCCTTTACTTTTCTAGTCCCCTTTTGGAGCTCACCATTGGTATTTACGCAAACCACTTGTATGCTGTGATTGGTATCTGTAAGCAACATGCCCCTGGCCACATCTCCTTTGGGTATTTTAATTCCCACGTAGGTATTAAAAGCATGAAAAGGGATTTGAAATCTATCTGTACTAAAATTGCCCCCTGGTTCAAAAACTTTTGTTGTAAAATTGGCTTGCAACATGCCGGCAGGCTGCTCTTCTAAATCAATTTTTACTGGGAAATTTCCTTCGCCATTTTCATTTAATTTTTCCTCAAATAAGGTGCTTGCTTCTGCCGAAAATTTCTTGGTTGGGTTGTCGAAAATATAGTCGCTAAACTTTTTGAAAGAACTTACAACCGGACTCAATGTTACGTCTACCTTTGCGTTTAATCCATTGGCTATAGCACCATGAAGCCATTTAGATTTTAATTTTACTTGAAGTTCGTCTCCATTGATGATGCTATTTGAAGGGAAATTAAGCTCAATTTTTAAACGATTGGGCATAACCGTTTCAATGCGAATATTTTTTGTAAAACTGTTTGAACCAACTTTTACTTTGGCAATCCAAGTCCCAGTTATGGCTTCTATATCTGTTGCTGTTCTGAAGTCGTAGAATGGATAATTTCTACCATTGCTAACCATTCTTTTATACAAAGCGCCAAGCGGATTGTATAGTTCTAAAGTAACAGGATAATCTTTGGGTAGGGTATTTAGTTTGTCTGATAAAATAAAGTTAAGGTAAATAGAATCTCCTGGTCTCCAAACGCCGCGTTCGCCATAAATAAAACCTTTTAAGCCTTTCTCTACAGATTCGCCAGAAACATCAAACTGACTTACGCTAAGAGAACTTCCATCATCCAATTTAAGGTAAGTTTTTTGTGAACCATTTTTAGCAATGGCAAGATAAGGTTTACGGGTATAAACAATATCCGCTATTCCTTCCGAATTGGTTTTGGCACTTTGAATGAGTTGTTGTTGGAAATCGAATAGCTCAATTTGAACTCCTGCCATTGGCTCGGTGCTAATTAAATTATTGGCAAAAAATCGAATTTCGTTTTTACTGCCTTTTTTTGCAATAAGCCCAATATCGGTTGTCATAATATTTCTCTGTGCAATTTTATCTTGGGTATAATAGCTATTGTGGCAAGGGTTGTCTCTTTCATTCCAATTATAACCCGACCAATTATAGTCTTCTTCGGCACCATCCCATAAACTTTGGTCGGCTTTTACTTCTTCATTATCCCAATCTTCTGTTTCTAATTTTTCCATTTCGGCACTGGTCTGATCCAAACTCGTGTCGATTCCCTCGCAGCGATATAAAGAATAAGCACGCTTAAACGAAAGCTTTATTTGATACAAAGCGCCCGGTTCCTGCTTAATGAGTTTATCTAAATCTAAACTAAAGGTATTGGTTTTTCTTAAGTCGAGTAACTTATCTTCATTTAAACGAATGGCCTTTTTTAATAATGGTCGACCCACCCTTTTTAATTCGTAATTTCCATCTAAGTTATTTACTTGTAAAAACTGATTTACGTTGCTTTCAAAAACTTTTATGATGGTAACATCCACGGTGTGCAGGCTGGTAGCTTCAAAGGGTATTTTTATTTGATTGGCAGATGGGATAATGACACCTTTTCCAATAAATTTTACTGAAGGCAAGTTGTCTTCAAAATAAAGATTAAATAGCGATTCCGATTTTAGTTTTTTGCCCAAGGTATTCTCAATTCCCGCATGCACCATTACCTGATAATTGCCAACCATATTTTGTTCTGGGTAACATTTTACAATTTGGTTGTCTATAATAAACTTTAGGTTAATGCCATTTACCTGAATAAGTCCGCTTAAGTCTTGATTTTGCATAAGTGGGTCAGAAAAATGTACCGAAAAATAACTGCTTCCATCGTTCATAATGGTGGCACCAATGGCTTTAAAGTCGCCTAAAGCTGGAATATTTAAGGTATGTTTTCCAGATTTATCTACTCCAATGGGTTTGCCATCCCACAGCACAATAGCTTCTGTGGCTGTTTCTTTTCTAAGAATACTGTCTGCATAATACCTATGATTTCTTCTATCTGCGGCATGTTCCCAAATTACCCTAAAGTTTCTCCCATCTTGGCTAATTTGAACCAATTCTTCAATTTTCTTTTCATCGGCAATATCGGCAGTTTGTAAGGTGCCATAAACCCTTTGGTAAGCGAAATTAGAAACACTTAAGGCTTCAAATGAAGGCGTTTGTATGTCGAAACTCTGTTTAATAACTGAAAAACTAAACGGAAATTCTTTTAAATCTTTGGGTACATCTGCCAGTTTATATAGTTTAAATATAGCCTGGTAATTGGTGCCAGATTGTAGGCTTTCTTTGGGTTTAAATTCGAGTGTAGTGGCATCTATCCAACGGGTTTCTCCTTTAATGCTTGGTTCAAATTCGAAAATATCCTCTATTTTATCTAATTGTAAGCTATCATAAAACTGGCCAATCAGCTGAATTTTTATGCTCGATTCTTTAGAAATTTGCCCTCCAGTATGCGCTGCTATATAGCTGACAAAAGCTGGATTAACGCGAGTTTTTTGCGATTTCTGTGCAAAAATTAAATAGGTTACACCTATGGCAGCCAAACCAATAATTGTAATGATTGCTTTTTTAGTAAATAGTTTTTGGAACATAAAACCTTGGGCCATAACTGCTTTGTTTATTTGAATTCGAATATAAAAAAAAGCCCGATTCATTTGAACCGGGCTTTTTTAATTTTTTAAAATATTAATTAATTATTTGGCAGGAGCATCTCCTTCTTGAGCAGGTGCTGCTTGTTCTGTTTGGGCTGGTTGCGGAGCCATTGGTGCAGCAGGAACAACTTGCTCGTCGATAGAATTTTTAATTCTAGATTCGGTAGCAACATCTACACTAGCTGTAGTAGGACGGAAAAAATTAGAAAGTAACGACAATGAAACTAAGGCTACTGCCATAATCCAAGTTGCTTTTTCTACTAAATCTGTGCTTCGTTTAACGCCAACTATCTGACTTGGTGCAACAAAATTGGCGGCTATACCACCTTTTGGGTTTTGAATCAAAACCAATAACGTAAGCAACAAACATGCTACTACGATTAAAATTAAAACTACTGTTAACATATTCTTATTCTCTTATTCAATATTATGTGCTGATTTTATCTGTTCAATCAGGCCTGCGAAATAAGTGTATTTATCGGGATAATGCAACCCTAATTTTTCATACATTATTATGGCCTTTTTGTACAAGCCTTGTTTGGTGTATATATTAGCTAATGTTTCACTTACAATTTCTTCACTCTCTTCTGCACTTTGCTTAGCCATATTTACCGGACTATAAAACTCGCTTTTAGGGCGAGCAATGCTTGGATTTTCTCTAATAAATTTATCCAAAATAGACTCCACCGTTCCAGGGTCGCGGGCAATTTTTGGCGGCGGTAAATCTGCTATTTTCGGGGTAATTTCTGCTGGAGCAGTTTTTTCTTTTTTTACTGGGATATGAATTTCTGGCGCTGGGTCTTTTTGTTGCTGACTATTTACCCAAACTGTAGATTCATAAGATAAATCTTCGAATAGTGGCGTAGCTGGTTTTTCCTCCATTTTTATAATGGGGTCTGGAATTTCCGGCACAGCGATTTCTTCTTCAATTGGGTTCAGCACCACAAATGGTTCTGTCCATTCTATAGGTTTAGGAGCTTCTTGCTTTTCAAATACATCTTCAAAAGATAAATCAAATAAAGAGTCGTTATATTTTACCTGTAAATATAGCGGGGCTAAAAATTCATTTACCTCGTAATTTTCCAAGCTAGCTAGCGGATTTTCTGCTATCGGTTTATCTACCCAAATTGTTTTTTCTGAAATAGGTTCAACCACAATCGGTTCAGCTACGATTGGTTCAACCGCAATTGGCTCAGCAATAATTGGTTCAACTATAATTGGTTCAGCAATAATTGGTTCAACTACAATTGCCTCAATTGTTTCTGTATTTATAGCTGTAATTTGCTCACTTAGTTGCGTGTTTGCTTCGTTGGCAAGTTTGTTTTGTAAGGTGTTTACAAAAGTTTCGTCCTCCTCAATTGGCTCGGGTTCAGGAGTGGCGGTAGGCGTTTCAACTAAAATTTCCTCAGGAAGGCTTGGCTCCAAAACGGCAATTGGCGGAATAATCTCCTCTTCAATAGGTTTAATTGGCTCTTTTTGGCTGAGCCAATTTAAGAATGCGGCATCACTACCTTCATTTTCTGGAGTAGGATTTACCGTCGCTTCATCCTGCTTAACCTCTTTAAATTCAATAGGCTCAGGTGCTTTTTCTTCTACCTTTGGCGTTGAAGGAGGAGCTACAAATCCATTTAGACTACTAATATCGAAATCGGGTAAAATATCAGAAAACTCATCACCCAAATCTGGAATCAAAGATTTCTCGTTATCCCAAGTGTTGTTGGGTTTTACTTTCGGAATAAACTTTTCAAATCGCCCGCTTGGCTCAATTAGTTTTTCGTCGTCATATATAATATTGGGATCGCGCGCAGGAACAATCGAAATTGGCTCTGCAATAGGTTCTGCAACAGGTTCTGCAACAGGTTCTGCAACAGGCTCTGACTTTTTTACCAATAGTTCTGGAATCTGCTCTATACTTTCTGCTTCTTGTATTTCCTCAATTGATTCAGAGCTGGTTTCAAAAATTACGGGCTCTACCGGGGCAATTATTTCTGGCTCAAAAATAGGTTCAGGTTTAATCTCAGTTACAGTTTCTGTTATGGTTTCAAGCGTTGGTTCAGGCAATTGCAGATTGTCCATAGGTTGGTTCATCCAATCTTGTTGGTCTGCTTCGAGCGGAAGATCATGCACCAAATTATATAAAACAGCTCTGTTTCCAGCTTGCAGGGCAGCTTGTTTCAGTTGTTTGTCGTATTCGTAATGTTTGGTATTGTGAAAAGCTTTCACCAATAGGTTTTGAGCCACAGCAAAATAGGGGAATTGCTTCACCAATTCCCTCAGGTTTTCTATGTCTTTTTCTCCAATTTGTTTGGGAGATTTAACCAATGATGTAAAGTCGTATTTATTCAAATCCGCTAATTTGTTGGGCAATATAATTAAAAATCACAGGTATGTCAATCTATCGCCGAGGGAAATAGGTTTTATCTCTAAAAATAAGCTTCTCTTACCAATTAATAAAGGCCTTATTGAAGATATCTTGCACCAAACCATCGCAAATTTTACTAATTAAATCTTTCTCAATGGTGGCAAAATTTAATTGCGAATCAAAATCTGTAAAGTTGCTAAAGGTTTGCGTAAACGATTTATCCTCTTCTAGTTTATTGTCGCAGCTAATCTCTACGGTAAGCGTTAACCTACTTAATGCGTTGGCTTGATTGCCTTGAATGGCTATAGGCGCTGTAACATATGCAGTGATTTTTCCACTAAAGTGCAAGTCTCCAATTTCATTGGTTAGCTTCAGTGGCGTTTCATTGATAAACTTGGTTTTGATTCTTTCTGTAAGTGTTTGACTTAAAGTTGGCGCTACAATACTGGCATTGTTTATAATATAGGCCACGCTAAAAGTTTTGGCATCTGGATGAATAGAGGCTCCACTTTGAGTATATACACCACATCCAGCAAAAGAGAAGGCTGCCAAAATAAGCAGCATGAAATTAATTTTTTGAATGCTTTTCATGATGGTCAAAAATAGTCTTTATAATTTAAAAGTCCTTGGGTTCCTTGCAAAAAAAAGGAGCCTATGTTTATACAAGGCTCCTTTTTTAGTTATATTTAATTTAGGCTTTCGCTTTTTTAGCTTCCACAGTGTTTTTTAACCACTCGTAAGTAACAGATTTCGGGCGTTCAATAGGAAGTCCTAAGGCTCTATCCCACATTAAGGAAGCCATTACACCCAAAGCCCTGCTTACACCAAATAAAACGGTAAAGAAATCATATTCATTTAAACCGTAGTGTAATAATAATGCACCAGAATGGGCATCAACATTTGGCCAAGGATTTTTAATTTTTCCTGTTCCTTCTAAAATAGGAGGAGCAACCTCATAAATATTCCAAACTATATTAACCAACTCATCGTCGGCCATATAGGTTTTAGCAAATTCTTGTTGTGCCAAAAATCTTGGATCAGTTTTTCTTAAAACTGCATGTCCGTATCCTGGAACTACTTTTCCATTCTTTAATGTTTGGTGTATGTAATCCGCAATTTGCTCTTTGCTAGGTGCATTTCCAATTTCGTTGCGCATTTCAAATATCCAACGAATAACTTCCTGATTGGCTAAACCATGTAAAGGACCTGCCAAGCCATTCATCGCTGCGGCAAAAGATAAATAAGGGTCGCTTAGGGCTGAACCAACTAAATGCGTGGTATGAGCCGATACGTTTCCTCCTTCATGGTCGGCATGAATGGTTAAATACAAACGCATTAATTTGTAAAACTCTACTTGGTCGTATCCCAACATGTGCGCAAAATTAGCCGCCCAATCTAATTCTGGTTTAGGCGCAATGTGCACATTGTCTTTGTAGGTTCTTCTATAAATATAAGCAGCAACATATGGAAGACGAGCTAATAAATTACATACATCTTCGTAAGTTGGATCCCAATAATCTTTTTTGTTGATACCATCTCTGTAGGCTTTAGCAAATTTAGAGTCGGTTTGCATAGCCATGATTCCAATGCTAAATTGGGTCATTGGATGGGTTGTAATAGGCAATGCATCTATAGAAGCGTAAACGTGCGCTGGAACCTCTGAACGATTTCTCCAATTCTCTTGAATCTCTAAAACATCGTCGTAAGTGGGCATTTCGCCTAATAACATCAAATAAAATAATCCTTCAGGTAATGGCTCTGTGCCTCCTGGCACTTTTGGAAGCTTTGCTCTTAATTCAGGAATTGAATATCCTCTAAACCGAATTCCTTCGTTGGCATCCAAAAGAGAAGTTTCTGTAAGCAATCCTATGATACCTTTTTGTCCAGCATAAACGTCCTCTACGGTAAACTCTCCAAGCGGTACTTGACCATTTTCTTTAACAAATTGTCTAATTTCTGCTGATAGCGGTAATGCTTTTTCGATAAACTTTTCTTTTAATGTGCCCATTTTATTTGTATTCTTTGGTATTTAATAATAACCCCGCTAAATTAGTATTTGTTTGACTACTTAAACAAATTGTTTTAAAAAATGAAGAAATTATTATTTTTACCTCGTGGAAAAACTCATGAAATTAAATAGAATCATTGCTTTACTATCTTTTTTTGTTTTTCAAACTTTTTCTGGTTTGAGCCAAAATTTAATTATTAGAGGGGTAGTTTTAGACGAGCAAACCTTGAAACCATTGCAAGGCACATCCGTAACACTCGATAGAAAGTTCAATGCCCTCACTGATTCTAATGGTTTTTTTTCTTTTCGGGTTGAACCAGGAAAGCATCAATTAAAGGTGAGTAGAATAGGCTACCGAAATTTTAATCAGCAATTCGAAGAGCTGTTAGATGGGAAAAAAGATTTTCAAGTTTTACTCGAACCATTTGTTAATCAGTTGGGTCAAGTGGTAGTGGCTGGCTCTCGTGGGGCCAAAGTGATAGCAAGGGAAGTGAGTTCCATCAATGTTATTCAACCGTATTTAATTGCCAATACCAATTCTACCGATTTATCTGAAGTATTAAATAAAGTGCCTGGTGTAATGGTGGTTGATGGTCAGGTTACCATTAGGGGCGGTGTGGGATTTTCATACAATACAGGGAGTAGGGTAGCTGTTCTACTAGACGATATGCCTTTATTGGGTGCCGATTTAGCCGATGTAAGATGGACTTTCCTCCCGATTGAGTCGGCCGAACAAATTGAGGTAATCAAAGGTTCTGCCTCGGTTTTATATGGTTCATCGGCATTAAATGGTACTGTAAATGTGCGCACCGGCTGGGGAACGCAAAAGCCTCAAACCAAATTTCAGTTTTACCAAGGAATTTTAGATAATCCCCGCAGAAGTGAAACCAGGTGGTGGTCGGCTTCTACACAACCTTCCAACGCAGGTATGTTTTATAGCCACAAGCAAAGTTGGGGTAAGTTTGATTTGGTTCTGGCAGGAAACGTAAATGGAATTCACAGTCATTTACAAGGTGCCGACGCTTTTAGGGGAAGAAATTATTTAAAAACGAGGTATAGGGTCAATAAGAATTTTAATTTTGGTTTAAATGTAAATTCCATGGTTGAAAAAGCAGGCCGTTTTTTTATTTGGCAAGATGCTGATACCGGTGCTTTAAAACCTTTTGATGATTACGTAGTGGATGATTTTTACCGCATTGTTTCATTCGACCCACACGCAGAGCTTACAATTGGCAAAACGGTGCAAACCGTTAAAGCTAGGATGTATCAAATTAAGCGATTTGTAGATAGAAAGTTGTTTCCAAAAGACAATGATGCGATTGCCAATTTATTTGCTTTTGATTACAATATAAAAACAACTTTATTAAAAGGATTAGATTTAGTTGCAGGCTCTTACTTAACTTCTTTGTGGGCAGTTGGAAACGTTTATAAAGGCGAATTTGCCGGATTTAGTGCGGCTGGTTTTTCTCAATTAGATTACCGACACAAACGCTGGAGTTTTGTTTTAGGCGGTAGGTATGAGGTAAATGGTTTAGGGGATTATCAAGACAAAACAGGCTTGTTGAAGCGCATTGGTGCCAATTATCAATTAACAGAAAAAACATTTTTACGCGCCAACTACTCTGAAGGGTATCGATTTCCTACCATTGGTGAAAAGTTTGTGGAAGACAAAGCCGCCGACTTACGAATTTTCCCAAACCCCAATTTAGTTTCTGAAAAAGGTTGGACTGCCGAAATTGGGGTTCAAAAAGGTTTTAAAATTGGCAATTTTAATGGTGCTTTTGATTTTGCTATTTTTAATCAAGAGTTTGATAGAATGATTGAGTTTAGGTTCGGCCAATGGCTCTCTTCAGTTGATTATCCTAATATTCCAATTTTTGAAAGAATTGGTTTTAAAGCTGCCAATATTGGTGAAACACGTGCCGCAGGTTTCGAAATTTCGTTGAGTGGGGAAGGCAGAATTGGCGATATTCTTATTAGAACCTTAGGTGGATACACCTATGCAATGCCTGTTAGTATAACAGACGACCCAAGGATGAAAGATTGGGGTAATTATACCACTGCTTTCTTTGATAATATGGGTAGTTTAGACAGTGCTAACTATTATACAGCCTTATTACCCTACAGAAACAGAACCACTGCCAAATGGGATGTGGAGGCAGGTTGGAAAAAATTAATGATTGGATATGCCTTTAATTATTATAGTACCTACGAGAAAATTGACCCATTCTTTTTGGTGTTTACGCCAACCATTAAATCTTTTTTTGATAGGGCGGGACCGGCCAATTGGGTGCATAATGCGCGTATCTCGTACCAACTTACCGAGCAAAGTCGTTTGGCTTTCCTAATCAATAATTTAACCAACGAAGAATATGCCATGCGGCCTACAAAAATAGATGCCATGCGAAGCTATAACCTACAATTGCGGGTAATGTTCTAAATTATTTGCACCTTTGCCCCATGAAAAATCGTTCTCCTATTTTTGTTCTTTTTGTTACTATTTTCATTGATTTACTTGGTTTCGGATTAATAATTCCCATTCTTCCCATTTTTGCCTTAGAGTTGCAAGCCTCGTCTCTGCAAATTGGATTGATAGCAGGCTTATATTCACTCATGAATTTTGTGTTTGCACCTTTTTGGGGCACACTCAGCGATAAAATTGGTAGGCGGCCCGTTATGCTTATCAGTATTTTTATTACCATGTTGGCCTATGTGTTTTTTGCTTTTACAAATAGTTTGTGGTTTCTGGTAATATCTCGAATTTTTGCTGGTATTGGTTCAGCCAATATTTCTGCTGCCCAAGCTTATATTTCTGATATTACTGAACCTAAAGATAGGGCAAAAAATATGGGCTTAATTGGCGCTGCATTTGGATTGGGCTTTATTTTTGGTCCGCCAGCGGGTGGGTTTTTGAAAAGCCTAAGTGGTTCTGGAAGTGTGGCTTTGGTTGGTTATTTTGCGGCTTCATTATGTGCCATTAATTGGGTGTTGGCTTATGCTTATTTGCCAGAATCGTTAAAAGAAAAACAACACGATAAGCCCTTTAGATTCAAGCCAATTGGCGACTTATTTTTAGAACTTAAAAAGCCTGTAATAAGGGAGTTGTTCTCTGTTAATTTTTTGTTTATTACCTCTTTTGCTATGATGCAAATTACCCTAGCCATTTTGTGGATTGAGCATTATTTGCTGAATGAGAAACAAGTGGGTTTTGTGTTTATGTTTATGGGCTTAACCTCGGCCA
>JAUYMZ010000312.1 GCA_030699355.1 Bacteroidota bacterium
TTTCAGCATAATCTTGAGGCACCTGACAATGTCCGTAACGTTCTTTAAAAACAATTAAATCAGCAATACGCTCCTCCCAAAATTTTTGATCTTGGTATGCTAACGACCATTCAAAGCCAATACCTTCTAATAATTTTATTCTATCTTCTGGCATTAAGCCTTGTTTGTACCGCAATTTTAAATTGCTTATCCAAACATGAATGTCATCATACTCTACATTCATTCCTAGTTTTACATTGCAATGCCCATATTGTTCTTTAAAAGTTTTTAGTTTTTCAAAATTAGACTGCCATTTATTGGCAAGCAAATCGTCTGGAACCCATTTTATTCCTAGCTTCTCTAGTGCTTCAATATTTCTAGGTCTCAAGGTACCTTTGGCATATTGAGCTCTTTGGCTCCTTAAAAAAGAGTATAAAGTTTTATACTTACCCCTGCTATTTGAAACATCCACATGTCCAAATTCACATTTAAAGGCCTCTAGTAATTTTAAGTTTTTCTCCAGAATTAAATCCAATTCAATTTCTCTGTAATTCCAAACAAATCCGATTTCTTCTAATCTTTTAATTTTTTCTTGGTCTAATACACGCCGCTTAAAATATGACCTTTGGTTTAAAACCCAATCGGCCAAACTACCCTCTTTTTTTGGCACATTGCAATGGCCATTTACTTCTTTAAACCGAATTAATTTTTGAAAATTTCTTTCCCAGATATAAGGAGAAGCTACCTCCCATGCTACACCAACTTTATCAAGTTTAGCTTTATGTATTGGGTTTAAAGTTCCATTTTTAAAGAATGTTCTTTGTTTAGAAAGCCAATGACTTAATTCAGAATTACCAGGTAACTGTAAATGCCCATTCATTTTTTTAAAGGCGATGAGTTCTGCATATTTCAAAGCCCACAATTCCTTTAAAATCTTATCTTTTCTATCCCATTCTATGCCAATAGTATTAAGCCTATCTACCTTTTCTTTACTTAATTTATTTGCCCTTTTCCTTATTCTTAAATTAACTAACCAAGTGGCCAAAGCTTTATCTTCAGGCCAATTAGCAGGCACGTTACAATCGCCAAAACGCGCTTTATATTGAATTAATTTATTGAAAAATTGCTCATAAACATCTTGGTCGGGATTCCACATCATTCCCAATTGGTTCAATCTTTCTATGCGTTCATTTGTTAAAATTTGAGTAAGGTTTCTCCGTTTTCGAAGCCTTTGAAGCTTTATCCAATTATATAATTTCTTATGTGCTGGGTTTGTTAAGTCTTTTTCGCTTAATCCTGAACCTAAAAATGCCTCATATTGCTTAAAATAATCCTCCCATTCTTCATTATCAGGATCGAAACTAAAACCAATTCCTTTTAACAAATCAATCCGAATCTTTGTAACTTTCCCCAATCGAAAGTTCTTTCTTTGCACCTTTATCCAATTATAAATTGATGCATTTTCACCGCGTTGCAAATTGCAATGGCCATACTTGACTTTGTATGCACATAATGCATTAAATTGTTCTTGCCAACTGTCTTCAAAAATGCTCCAAACAAAACCAATTTCATTTAATCTATCCCGCTGTTCCGGAATCATATCAAATCTATTACTTCTTTGTTGCAGCACCCAATTAGCCAATTTTTGGTCGTTTTTATAAATATAAGGTACTTTAGTATGGCCAAATTGTTCCTTGAATATCAATAATCGAGAAAAATACACCTCCCAATTATCGGCGTATTGGTGAATATTCTTGAATATTTCAGTTATATCTTTTGCTTCATCAATTAATGTAAAAGGCGGACAAACCTCTTCCAAACCCAATTCAAATCTAAGGTTCTTTTCTTGATCTTTATAAAACTCCAAACCCTTTAAGAAGTCATTGGAACGAATGCTTCGAAAATTATTTACAAAATCAAGAATAAGCGGACTTCCCTTAAATCCAACCTTTAAACATCGGCCAATTTGCTGATAAAAAATAGTAGGAGATTCAGTTGGACGTAATAAAATAACCCCACTTACAGATTCTATATGCAAACCCTCATTTAACATATCAATTGAGAACAACAAATGGAATTCATTTAAACCATTTGCTTTCACAAAATTGCTTAGGTTTTCATTTCTATTTGGATCAGCACTAATTACCCGATACGTTTTTACCCCCACTTCTGGGAAGGCCTGCTTGAACCAAGCCTTTACCACCTGCTCCATTTCTGCGATATGGTCTTGTTCTTTACAAAAAACTATAAACTTTGTGCGCTCCTTATGAATGTATTTTTGTAAAATAGCTGGTATACCCTTTGTTCGTTCCCAATTAAGATTGGTACTTAAAAGCTTATTTAGCAAATTTTCTTTTTCTAAAAAAGTATTATCACCCGTAGCAATTTTTATTTTCAGATTTTCTGTTTCTTCCTTAAGCGAATACAGCGCCGAAACATATACTGGCATGGGTAAAATTTTCTTTACAATAGCTTGTGGCAAGCTTAAATTCTCTGCAACAATTCCATCAAAAATTTCCATACTCATATCCCTGCCTCCATCTAAATACCTGATGGGTGTAGCACTTGTACCCAAAACCTTTGCACGCGGAAATGCCGACAAAAGCTCCAATACCCCTTTACCCCATTCCTCTGCCCCACACCTATGAAATTCATCTAACACAATAAAATTAAAATTTAATTCCCTTAATTCTTCCTCGCTGCGGTTCATCAAATAAGCGTATGTCATAAATTGTATTTGGGGACTATCCCATGCAATATGAACCTTAATTTGGTCTATGATATAGTGCGAAGGCGCCAAGACCAATCGCTTAGAATTTTTAAAATGAAATAATAATTTGGCTATTAAAAAGCTTTTTCCAGTGCCAGTGGCCTGAACTACCGCAATTTTTGAATGAGTTTTAAACAGGTTTAATGTCCTCTCAAATGTATTCTGGTTGTGGGCAAATAACTGTATTTGTGGCTCCCTAATATTTGAAGCATTGTAGCTTTTAAGCAACTCCTTAATGTATTGCACGTCTAACAACAATAAATTAAAAGCCTTCAACTTCAAACATTTTTGCTCAAAGCCACTAGGTGAAATAATAGCATATTGGTTGCAGTGATAAGTATTACTTTTTATGTTTTCTAATTCATGAAGTTTTGTTTTAACCTCATTAAATACCAATGGTCTCTCTCTAATCAAAATGGTTACTATCAAAAACACATTAGTTGGATTATCTATGCTAGAAATTAGTATATCAAAGGCTTGCTGGTCTCTAGACTCAACGCACCTAACTGCAAACCCATTTCCGCGATAAGCCTCCATCAAAATGTAGCGCAACATTTCTTCATCAAAAATATAGGCTGCAATTTGCTCCCAAGAAAATGGTTTACTTAAGAGTTCTTTCGCATAGTTCTCAGCAACGCTTGTTTCTTGACTCATTTTAAAAATTAATATATTTTAACAATAGTTCGGTAACAATTTAAGCAGCTAAATTACCTATTTCCAAGCATTGTTTGTATAGTCTTTTTATTTTTTGCAATTTATGTCTACTGCTAAGTTTGCAAATATTCTTTCGGTTATAAATTTATTGTAATACAGGAGCTTAATGTTACTCATGGAAAAAGATTCTCTTTTATCTATTGATAAAAATATCTCATGCATATTTGTCTTTTTATCTTTTACAAAGACGGTACTTACAAATCTTTTCATGGTTGTATAATATACCACAATAATAAATTACATGCTCACCCACTTAACTGCACTCAAATTTTTCCAGTTTTTCTGAAAATGGTATCATCCATATGAGCATAGATATTCTGGTTTTGATGGCTGTTGATCATGACTACCTCCTGCCAAATAACAGAAAACAAAATGTCGTTTTGAATTCTATTTTGTGAAAAAAGTTTATAGTTAGAAGACCAATCTTTAAATTGTAATCCAGAGCTTACTACCCAACCTGTAATAGTACTTCTAACAATACACAATAAAATGCCATGAGCGAAATCCGTTGCTCTATTCCACGTGCGAGTTTGATTAAATGATATTTTGCATCAAACGAAGTTCTTATATTTTTTGAGGTATCTTTTTTTTTAAACAAAACAAAAGCTGTCACTATGAAATAAACAATTAATAATCTAAAGGATAGGCTTTAAAAGGTCATCAAATTTTAAATCAAATGCTTAATAAGCCGTTTACTTTATAATTAAGTTTACTTAACGCGCCAGCTTTTCCAGGTTTCTTCAACGGTCGGACTAATATTTACCTGCGGAGTTTGTTCTTTGTTATTAACCATAACCGATTTTACAGATACTTGCTGACTAACATAATCTGACAGTTCTTTGTAGGTTAGCTCACCCTTAGAATCTCTTAATTTTTGAAGCAAAT
Source organism: Bacteroidota bacterium (assembly GCA_030699355.1). GTDB lineage: Bacteria > Bacteroidota > Bacteroidia > UKL13-3 > UKL13-3 > B1. Next base: position 4,349 of record JAUYMZ010000312.1, read on the forward strand.
GGTAGGTAAACATACCATGCTTTTTATCTTTATATGCCAGTGATGATTGATTTTCGCTACTGGCTGTCATAACCACAAAATTTCCGTTTAGCTTACTTTCTTTAGGCTTAATTTTTACCCCTCTAGCAGAAACCAATCCCACATTTCTGGCACCGCCACTAAAACAAGCATCAATAAAAACGGTAATTCGTTTAGAAGGAAACTCATTTAAGCCTTCGTACAAATCTTTTAACTTAATAGCAAACTTTAGATTAGAACCTGTAACATCAACCGGCATAATATATGGCTCCTTCGTTACCTCATCCGGAAATCCATGTCCGGCATAAAAAAACAAGACCTCTGCATTGCCATTTAAAGCCTTAATAATTTGCCTCATTTTACTAATGCCATTATCCATTTCGATGGCACGCGCATTGGTTAAAAATATAATATTATCCTTAGGCACACCAAATACTTTGTGTGCATATTCCTTAAATGCAGTGGCATCATTTACGGCAAAATCTACATTCACCTCGCTGCCCAATCCTACTTGATATGAGTTGTAATCTTCGTTACCAATAATGAGTGCAAATCTATTGTATTGCTCACTGGTCAATTGCGGCACATTCATTAACTCAGATAAGGGCTCTTTGACTTTAGGCACTTCTTTCACCACAGCCACCTCTGCTTCAGGTTCTGGCTTTTTTACCTCTGGCTGAACCAAAGGCTTTTCTTCTTTCACCTCTGCTTTGGCCACTTCCGAGGCTTTTGGTTCAGCCATAGAAGGCGCAGGAGAACTAGGACTTGCCGACAATGGCTCGGTAGCTTTTGGTTGAAAATATTTGATGGTAATGGGATCAGACAAGATGGCTTTACCTTGATAATAGGCCACTAATTGAATAGAGTTTATTCCTTCTTGCAAGTAAACCACTTGCTCCATTTTGTCCCATTTCTTTTGTGTATTGGCAATGTTTATTCGGTCGTAATTAGCATTATTTAACTTAATTTCTACATTGTTTAAAGGCTCATTGGTGCTTGCAGAAAATTGTAAGCGATAAGCCACTTCTTTAGCCACCAAATCGCTTGGTTGAACTACTTTAAATTGTGGCTCGTAAGTAGCTTCTTTCTTTGCCTCTACCGCGGCTACTACAGCTTGTTTTTTGCTGGCTTCAACACCTAAGGAACTTAAATCCCATAGGGTTAATTTATCTGAATAAAGTGCGTTAGATAAAAGCTCTTTTCCGTTAGGACTAAACGCTAAACTTACGATAAAATACTCTCGTTTATCGGAGTTAAAAATCACTCTTCCTGTTTGCGCTTCCAGTAAGATAAGGTAATTATCGTGCCCTCCGCTGGCTATGTATTTCCCATCTGGACTAAACTGTAAGGTTTGAACCCAATTTTTATGAGCCAAAATATTGCTGAGTAGCTCTCCATTAACGGCATTATAAATATTAATTTGAGCATCATCTCCGCCAGAGGCAATGAGGCTGTTATCTGGCGAATATTGCACACACCTAACCCAACCCTTATGAGCTTGAATGGTGCGAATAAGTTGCGCATTATCAGTTTGCCATTCTTTAACAGTTCCGTCGGCACTACCCGATAAAACCTTATCACCCGAGCTATTAAAATCTACCGAATTTACCTCCTTTAAATGTCCGCTAAACCTTTTAGAATAGCTTGGTTTATTAGGTTCAAAAATATAGATAAACTTATCTTTAGAACCCACTGCTATTTTGCTGTTATCAATTGTTATGGCAATGCTGGTAATTTCTCCTTCTGTTTCATTAAATGTTTGAACCAACTCGCCACTTTGCAAATCCCATATACGCAATTTTTTATCCTTACCTGCACTTAAAACCCATTTGTTATCATTGGAAATTTTGATACTTAAAGGAATATTTTTTATTCCCTTTAACTCACGGAGAACCGTGTAATCAGAAGCATTCCAAAGATATATTTTTGAATCCATTCCACCGCTTGCCAAAAAGGCGCCGTCTATGCTATAATCTAGGCAAACAGGTGAATGACCCTTATGCGAAATTTGCTTCTTAACAGATACCTGCGCAACAACGAACAAGGGAGAAAAATATACTAACAAAAAGGCTAAGCGTTTCATGTTTATAAAGATTTAGATTTAAACAAGTTTAGGTTCAGACCAAATTGAAGAAAAATAGTGCTTAAGTTATCGTAACCAAGGGCGCCATCATCAAACAGCACACCATTTGTACCTACTTGTGTAAATAATGAAATATTATTAGAAAGCCCGTATTCGAGTCCTGCCGCACCTATATATCCTAAGGCAGCTGGGAAAATTTCTGAATATGACAAATCCAAATCTGTAACAGCAATTGAGTATGTTATATAATTTAAACTTACTCCTCCTAAAACATAAGGTTGTAATTTTTTGCCCGCTCTAAATCTATATTTAGGAGCCAGAGATATCCCTAAATTATCTAGACCAGCTACTATAAGATAATCCTCATAATATTCGGCCGACCAAAGGGTGGCATATTTAACCAGTCCAACTAAGCTAAAATTTCTATTGAAATTATATTGCAAACCACCATCAAATGACATGCCTGAATCAAAAAAATCTGTTAGCCCATCAGGCCCAGTTACGGTAGATACACCTATAGAAAACTGTGCTGTAATTTTATTATCAAATTGAGCTTTTGCTGCAGTTCCAATAATAATGGTTACAAATAAAGTGAGGAGTAATTTTTTCATGTTTTTATAATTATTAAGCAGCCTTTTAAGGATATAAAAAGCTGCTCGTTTTTACTTATTTCGTTTCTCCAGCAGTGTTTTTAATTTCACCTTGCTTGTATAATTCAGGATTTAAAAAGCTCTCGTATTTGTTGCGCATATCTTCGCTTTCGTTTTGCATTTCAAGCTTCATTTCGTCTAAGATAGCTTTGCGCGCTAAGGCATAATTGTAGGCAATTTTCACTTGTATTTGAGTGTTCTTTCCCTTTACAGTGCGTTGCATTTTAACGATGGGCATAACACGAGATAATTTCTTAGAAACCTTATTGGTGGCAACTTCCATGGTTTTAGAAATTGAGGCAGCTGTTTGAGGATCTATTCTGTTATTACCTTGTTCGGTTTCAACCACAGAACGCATTTGCGATTCTAATAATCTTACCAAATTTAACTTGGCTAATTCTAATGCTTGCATCTCGGCAGTAGATTGAAATTCGGCCACAGCTTCTCCTGTTGCCACTACCCATTTTGGCAAACCTTCTTCATCTACCTCTCCCTCTTTTGCCCATGCCCCATTTAATTGCTGGCCAATTGGCATATCACCCGGAAGATTTCTCCATCCATCTTTTTCTAGGCGTTTTACCTCTTTTTTGGTATCTCTAGCTACCTTTACAAATTTAAACTTTTTGTTTTGAGCAGAAGCCACATTAGCCACCGCAACGATGGCTACTGCCACCATCATAGAAATGATTCTTTTCATGTTTTTTGTTTTTAAGTGTTATTTAATGATTTGTATTTTATGAATATGATTGGTTTTCGTTTCACTATTAAATTTTATAAAATAAATTCCTGCAGGTAAATTTGTTAATTCTATTGCTTCAATTGCTTTTTGATTAACAAGCATTCCGCTTAATAATATTTGTCCACTGAGGTTATACAATTGATAATTCACTAGCTGCTTCATATGCATCTCATAATCAATATATAAAAATCCACTACTAGGTACCGGATATACTTTTAAATTTTTAAATGCTATATTTTCATCTATTGAAGTACTTACACCTGTAATAATATTTATACTACTCTGTTTAGCGCCACAATTATTAGATACATTTACAGTTAAGGTAGCATTCTGACTACCTGTTAAAACCGAAATTGAACTCGTATTAGCTCCTGATAACAATAACCAACCGGCAGGCATACTCCAATTATAGTTTATAGCATCCGTTGCGGCAATACTGTAATTTCTAATAGTGTTTGTTTTAACGTACTTTTCTCCTGCAATACCACCTAAAAATTGCGGTAATTTATTTACTGTTATGCCCAAACTTAAACTAGAATCACTCTCGCATCCCTGATTTTTACCCCGAACCGTGACATTTCCATTTGCTGATCCAACTTGCACTTGAACCACTCGCTGTGTTTGGTCGCCCATAAAACTCCAATCACCCGGCAATTGCCAAACATAAGAATTAGCTCCACTAACAAAATTTGATGCTAAGCTAATGATAGATGACTCGCACGCTGGCTGACTACTTGGCGTTATGCTTTGTGGCTTATTTGGTTTTGTATATATACTTAAAGCAGATAAACTCGTGTATGAACTCCTGCACCCACCTTGAACAGTTTGCACCTGTATAGTGCCTGTATTTGAGGAGGGAAGCACCGTTAAGTTTGTAGTATTTTGACCCGATACAATACTCCATCCCGATGGAATAGTCCAGTTATAACCCGTTGCACCTCCTACTGCTTGTATGCTATAGGTTTTATTTACATCCTTGCAAAAGGCATTATCACCCATTATCGCAGCTGGCGCACTAGGAATAACAGTAGATATAACTGGTATATTCATAATTCTATCTGCTCCCACACAACCATTGCTGCTAGTGGCTTTTACTGTTATACTTCCGGCTAAGCCATTTGTTGGTCTTATTAGCATAATTGTATCTGCACTTATACCATTGCTTGGACTCATATCCCAACCGCTGGGTACCGTCCAGGTATAACTACTAATCGAACTAAGTTTACTTACCCTATAGATTTCAAACTGACTGCTACAAACTTGCGTTAAACCAGATATAATAGGCTGTGGTGGGGAAGTTTGTACATTTATAAAACGTTTTTGTTGAACCGAATTACATCCCCCACCTCCATTAGCTATCACTCTCAATGTATCTGCAACTTCATTAAAAGTTATGTTTATGATATTGGTTGAAGAACTGCCTGTCCAACCAGATGGTAAAGTCCAGGTATAGGAAACAGCATTGGTAGCAGACACGCTATAGTTTTGATTTGCCCCTGCGCAAGTATTCGTTAATCCACTAATTGAACCAATTTGCGGAGTTAAATTAACATTTACAGACAGCGTGCGAACTACACTGCTACATCCAAGATTTATTGCTTGAACACTCAAGTTTACGTTTCCTGCAATGTTTCCAATGTTAGTGCTTATAGCATTGGTATTATTCGTACCAATAAAATTCCAACCCGATGGTAGGGTCCAAAGATAACTGGTTGCATTAGCCACTTCAGAAATACTAAAATTCTGCTGTGTATTGCCACAAAACGCTGTGTTACCTAAAATTGCTGCAGGCTGACTAACCTCATTATAAACCGTTACTGGCAATTGAGCTACTGCGCTGCTGCATGTGCCATTTACTCCGCGTATGCTTATGTTAAAATCTCCTGTGGCTGAACCTACTGTTGCATTAATAAGAGTGCTGCTTGAACTTCCTGTCCAACCAGATGGTAATGTCCATACATAAGATGTGGCTCCACTAATACTGCTAATACTAAAACTCGACGAACGGCCTACACAAAGATTTGAACTACCACTTATGCTGCTGGGCGTACCAAATGATATTACCATTACGCTTAAGGTTCTAACAAGTCCTTCGCATAATGAATTAGATATATTAGCTGGGAAAACTTGAATAGTTCCACTCGTTGCATCCAATGGTAAACTAACAGTAATTTGATTGGTGTTGGCTCCAGAAAGAATTTGCCAGTTAGTGGGCAACACCCATCGATACTGAACGCCGCTAACCGCTGTTACACTATACGTTAAATTAGCTGCTCCTGCACATAAGCTTGTGGGGCCGTTAATATTACTTGCTTGCGCCGGTGCCGGAGCAGATGTTACTGCCAAACTACGTTGCGAGGAGGTATTACACAAATTTGAGGCCGTAACGGTCATATTTCCGCTCGAGGTCCCGGCACTCACTAAAATACTTCTTGTTCCTGCCCCGGAAATAATCGACCAACCCGTTGGTACGGTCCAATTGTATGAAGTAGCAAATGACACCGAATCTACGCTATAGTTATTTGTAAGGGATCTACATGCCTGCGAAGGCCCCTGAATGGCTCCTGGCATTGCTGGTATTTGAAATACTTGCACAAATAGTTTTCTTTCTTCGCTTGAACATCCAGTAGTAGTATTTACTGCCTTTACCCTAATTGTATCACTTAAAAAACCAACCGTTCTGGTAGTTGAATTCGTTGTACCTGCTCCACTCCAGCCGCTTGGGAAGGTCCAAGCATAGGTATTGCCACTCACATTCGTTACTGTAAAAGTAGCGCTGGTACCATTACATAAAGTTCTTATACCATTTATCAATTGGCCTTGGGAGGTGCTAATGGCACTCGGCTGCAATGGAGCAGTTGCGGTAACACTTCTGCTAGCAGCAAGGGTACTATCGCCACAATTGTTGTAAGCTTTTACACTTAATGTTCCCGACCCCGAAGGCCTAACTGTTAGCGTAGTAGTAGTTTGCCCACTTACAATTACCCAACCTGCAGGAACAGTCCACCAATATCCATTGGAATTGGCAGTTGTAGCACTTAAGGTAAAAGTATAATTCGTATTTGCACAATAGGTACTTGCAGGATTATTGATTGTGCCAATGGTACCCAATGGGCCAGAAGTTGCACATCCTTCAAATTTTACTAAAAATGCATCAAAAGACCCTCCATTACTTGGTTGGTGGCTGCCGCTGGTGGCTATATTATTGGGGCTTGGGGATGATATTAGTGTAAGTCCAGACAAATAAACATTACTTGAAGCATCTGTACATATCGACAGGCCGTCTGCTTGACTCTCGCCATAATACGTTCCCCATTGCCGAACGCCATTGGTGTTAAATTTTACTAAAAATGCATCTTGAGGACCTCCACTACTTGGTTGGTGGCTGCCGCTAGTTGCTATGTTATTAGGGCTTCGTGTGTACCCAGACAAATAAATACTACCTGCGGCATCAGTGCATACAGAGCGGCCCCAATCTTCACCAGTTCCACCATAATACGTTCCCCATTGCCGAACGCCATTTGTATTAAATTTAACAAGGAAACCATCATACCCACCGCCATTGCCTGGTTGGTTACTGCCGCTAGTTGAAATATTATTGGAACTTAATGTGTACCCAGTCATGTATACATTACTTGTAGCATCCGTGCATATGGAGAAACTTACTTCAAAGCTACCTCCGCCATAATAAGTTCCCCATTGCCGAGCGCCATTAGTATTAAATTTTACCAAAAATGCATCTTGACCTCCAATAATTGTTTGGTGGCTCCCGCTGCTTGCTATGTTATTAGTGCTTTGTGTATACCCAGATAAATACACATTACTTGAGGCATCTGTGCATATGGCGTTGCCTATTTCACCATTACTTCCGCCATAGTAAGTTCCCCATTGCCGAAGGCCATTGGTATTAAATTTTACCAAAAATGCATCTGTATTAATTCCATATGTTGACTGGTGGCTACCGCTGGTTGCTATGTTATTAGCGCTAGATGACCACCCTGCCACATAGACATTACTTGAGGCATCAGAGCATATGGAAGAACCAAAATCACCACTGCTTCCACCATAGTAGGTCCCCCATTGCCGAAAACCATTGGTGTTAAATTTTACTAGAAATGCGTCTATAGAACCTCCATTACTTGACTGATGGCTGCCACTTGTTGCTATATTATTGGTACTTGGTGTATACCCAAACATATAAACATTACTTGAAGCATCCGTGCATATGGCGTTTCCTTCATCAGCGCTGCTTCCACCATAATAGGTGGCCCATTGCCGAACGCCATTGGTGTTAAATTTTACTAAAAACGCATCTGCATTAATTCCATAAATTGACTGGTGACTGCCGGTAGTTGCAATATTACCAGCGCTTTCTGTGATCCCGCCTATGTACACATTACTTGATGGGTCTGTGCACGTAGAGCGGCATTCTTCATTGTTACTTCCCCCATAATACGTCCCCCATAACCTATTTGGATTCGGATCCACCACCAAATCAAATGAAGTAATTTGCGCTTTCGTTTTAAAACCAATAGTCTCTTTATCTAGCAAGTTGTAATCTACTTGCACGGTTTGGTTCAAACCGTTTTTTATAAGCCAACTGGCGGGTATGATTTCTTTAAATTCGCCTTGTGAGGTATTAAAAATTAATTCTTGCCTATTGGCTTTAAATGGTGCGCCTTTGTATTGAAGTTTAATATCAGATAAGTTAGCGCCTGCATGCACCACAAAATTATATTTAAAGCCTTTTTCGTTGAGTAAGTATTCAATATCTATGCCTGGGTAAATGTCTTTGAATATTACTTTTTGGTATTGATGTACATTTAAAATTCCATCTGGTGCATGTTCTAAATTATAATAATTGGTATAATCATCACTTTTGCCTTCGGCTATTACTTTTGCCTTAGGATTAGATCCTAGTAAGATAATATCTATGCGGTGAAAGTTATAGGTTACCTCATCAGGTTCAATATATTTACTTGGTAATTTTTGTATGGGTTCAACCAAACCTAAAACGGCTTTGGTTTTTCTTTGGGTGCTAAAAATATCATAACTAAAACCCGTTTTTCTTATTTGTACATTTAAACCATTGCCGTTTAGTAGATACAAAACTTCTGGGTTAGGATTGTTGTTTTGGTCTATGATTTGTCCTTTGTTTTGAGTAAAACCCATAGCCTTACTATTTGCCAACAAACTTGGTTCATCCACTTTTGCCAATAGAGATGAACTCCATATTAATTGGGCAATAATAAATAGTGCGAAGTGCTTTTTAATATCCATAAATATCTATTGTTGAATTATTTATTTGCCTGCCATATTTCATCTAAGACTGAAGTTCCAGTGCTACCAAATCCAATATAGGGCTCATTATTAATCACCCAAGCATTGGCACCAAATCTTCCAAGAACACCAATATCAGTATTAACTATCCATTTATTAGAGAAGGGATTATATTGCCAAAAATCTGATAAAACACCTTTTGTGTCATTCCAACCTAAACCCACATAACCTCTGGAAGAAAGGGAAAATCCAACTGCATCATCTCTGCCCAGATCAGGTAAATCAGCTATTTTCCGCCAACTATCACTTATGGGATTATATTCATAAAAGTCTTTTAAATAACCATTATTATAACCTGTTCCTACATAGGCTTTGTTGTTAATTACAAAAGAAACAGCATCCTGCCTGCCACTGCCGGTAAAATCAGCTACCTTTTTCCAAGACTTCAAATCTGTATTAAAACAATAAAAATCTTTTAAATACCCTGAGGCCCCAACACCTAATCCTACGTAAACATTCTTACCGATTGTAAAACTTACCGCATTGCTTCTGGCGGTTCCCATAAACCTTGCAGAGTTACCAAATACTGTTTGTATAGGACTCCAGGTAGATGATGAAGCATTACTTTGTGTGTTTTTTACATACAAAGAATTGGTAAAACCAACACTACCAATTCCAGTTCCAAAACAAATATAATTATCAATGCTAAAGCCAATTGCTCCCTTCAGTAATTCTGGAAGATCATTATTTAAACCCAAAACAGAGAGTGTTTTTGAGGAAGGCTCAAATTTCCAAGTATGACTCAAAAATGATGGTACATTATTACCTCCAACGATATAAGCATTTGAGCCAACAGGAACTACTACCGCATTATCTCTTTCATAAAATGAAGCAGCTGAATTTCTTGTATAACTAACCTTTGTCCAAGACTTAATTTTTTCATACGAACTTTTATTGGCAACAAAATCGGGATCTTTGGTGCATGCAGCCATTACAAATATGAAACCAAGTATAATTAAATTTACTCTCATTACTTAGATTTTAACTTAATACCAACTCCAATGGAATAGGTATAATATGAAAAATTAATATTTTGAATAGAACAGCTAATTGGAATTCTAGGTTGGGCGTACCAAATTAAACCAAACTCGGTTTGCAAACCAGTAGCAGAAACATCATCCACTTTGGCAAATCCATTATCTCTTTTAGAATCATCAGGATTATAAGATGAATATTCCCATAATAAAGCACGGTGACCAAATCCACCTCCTAAAGTGAAGGCAAAGGTTTTTGAAATCCTTCCTACCAGACCTGCCGTAATCGAAAACCTACTTTGCTTTTCTGTAGTACCTAATTGCCAATAACCACCTGATGGTAATGCCTGAATACCCTCATTTGCATAAACGGCATTAGAGGATTTAAAACCAAAATTAGTTTGGAGTGAACCATAATAACCAAACCTAGCGTATTTCACATACATGGCACCAAAAGGGGCTGTTGGACTAAATTGATAAAAACATAATTCTTTTACTGATAAAGGTATATTTGTGAACTCGAGTACCACTTTAAAAACTACACTTCCACTTAATTCATCTACATCTTTAAAAATATCCCATACGGCCTTTAAGTTTTTTGTCTTGGTCTGGTTTACCGCTCCAATATCACCTGAAACGGCAGATAATTTTGCAAAGGTTGCTCCTCCATCAGTACTCAAATGTAAGGATGAAACGTAAGTCTTGGTTTCAGACAAAAATGAGATATTATAATACACATTTACCTTGGTATTATTTTCAATCAATTCAGTTTTAGAAACAGCCACATCGGTTTTTTGAGCAAAAATTTGAAGTGAAAATAATAGGGTAAAAATTATACAAAAACTACTTCTCTTTAGCATATATTAATTATTATCTGTCATTACATAACCTGGCTCACCCAAATAAATTGGCGTTTGCGGCTTTCCATACATTTTTTTTGCTAAGTCACTCACGTTAACTCTTATGAACTCCGCTAGTTCTTCTGAGGTAATTTTTTTGTCTTTATTTGTATCTGCTTCCCCTTGCAATCCAACCATAAAATAATAACTAAATAAACCCGACTCTGAAGCGTCAAATCCCATTGAAGTTTCATCATCTAATGAAGATGCGAACACTCTAAAATTAGGATTATTTTCCCATGGGCGGATATTGGCGGGCTTTGGTTTAATACCAACAGCTTTAGTGCCTGTTAAATTTGCAGAAGCCAATAGGTTAGTTTGACGAGAAGCACCGCTAAAACAAGCATCTAAAATTACTGTTACATTTTTAGCACCCATTTTACTCAAGGATTCATAGAATTTATTGAGGCTATAACCTTGTTCATTTAAATATTGATAATCGCCATCCTGTGGAAAAAGGTAGGATTCATCCCCATTTTTATCTGGCACTCCGTGTCCGGAATAAAAAACAAATAGTTCTGTTTCACCTTTAACAATTCTATTTGCCAAAAGACCATTATCGGCATCAAAAGTTTTTCTGAAAAAGAATCCTCTCACTTCTTCATTGGTATATTTTAAAATATTTTGCTTAGGAATTCCAAACGTGCTCTCAAAATATTTTTCCATATGTTCAGCATCATTCACAGCAAATGGCGCTGATGGTAAATGCTCATACTTCTCAATTCCAATAATGATAGCAATGGCATTTGGTCGCTTCATTTTACCCATTGGAACCGAGTTAATATTTTTAACATTACTCTTATTGTAAGTAAATTTATCGGATTTAAATTCAACCCTAGCCACTTGCTGTTTAAGTTTATCTATATCCGCTTTAACTTGAACTATTTGTGGCTTTTGAATGCGTTTTTGCAGGGCAATAGGCAGTTGTTTGTTGGTAATATTTCCATAAATCTTACTTTCATTAACTGTTAAAAAAATAGGTAAATCAGTATCTGTTTTCACACGTTTGTTGGGCGTTACTTTTATGAAAAACTCCTTCACCTCTCCAATTTTTATATTCCCTAAATCGCCCTCACCCTCTTCCACATAAATATTCTGATCGCGAGACTCCACTTTATAGCGAGAATTTAATGCCACGTTTTGACCAATATTTTGAACAACCACTTTAATTTTAACCTGCTCACCAGCTTGTAATAATCCATCGGCAATAATTGGCGCAGCGCCCTCACCTTGATCATATAATTCCATTCCAATAAACGTTAACTTAGCCTGTTGATATTGCAGAGAATTAAATACCATGGTAGCTTGGTCTAAATCAAATCCAAAGTGTTCTAAAATATCTATCTTAATTTTGTGCTCACTTGATTTGATATTGAAACCAGCCTTAAACCCAATTTCAATTTCGCGTTTTTCATTTGGTTCAATACGCCTAATTACTTTTGGCAAAACAATTTGTAATTCTGGATCATATTTCTCCGTAGCCACTTTAACCTCTAATCCCTGGGCAGGACCTTTGCCTTTATTTTCTATCGTAAGTAAAATTCTTGCATGTTCTTCTGCTTCAATAATACCGTTCGCATTATCATCTATAAACTGAATATCTGCATATAAATTAGGGGGTAAGTCCTTTATATAGGGTTTTACAATATTTAATTGAACTGGATTACTCTTGCCTTCAATTTTCTGTGCACTTATACTAAAACTCAAAATCAAACTGACCGAAAAACCTATTATTTTTATTATTTTCATAACTTCTTTGGATTAATATTTATAATGGTGCTCATTAATTGAACTTCTGTTCCTTTCCGTGTTAGCTGCAACCAGCGCTGAAAATCTTCACTAGGCAATTCTAAAGGTGTTTCTGTTTTTATATCTGTAGTAGCCTGACTTACGATTGGTTTACCAAACTCTTCCTTCGGGCTGTAAAGAATAAATAATTTGTTCATTTCTGGAATTTTAGAATTGTTAAGCAACATAGATAACTCATCCACCATTTCATTTTGAGCCGCCTTTGCTGCACTAAAAAATATATACTCAACATCTGCCTTAACGGGGTAATTCGTTGTTTTTATTTTTGCTGATTTATAGGGCAAAAGCCTGAAGGTTTTTTGTTGCTCTGGGTCGTCTAAATATATGGAAATATACCCATCTTCAGGCGCTTTAAAAAGAATATAAAAATCATCACCATCCCTAAAGGTAGTTGTTTTACAAGTAGTATTTGTACAATTTAAAGGCGATGCCTGAAAAGTTATTGGATTACTTTTTACTTCTCTTATCAATCCATAAACGTCAGCTTGCATCCAGAGCTCATTGTTCTCCAACAACTTTTTAATTTCGGGCTTTTTTATATCTTGTATCCACTCACCATTTACCAAGGACTCTGAAATATTGCTAAAAATATTGGCACTTTCTGTTTGCTCGCCTGTAGATTTGTTTTTGATATAAGTAGAATTGCCTTGGATAATAGTCTGACCAAAGGCTTTTTCAATGGCATCTACCCTAGCTCGCTCAATGCAAATACGCTCGGCCTCTGCCTCGCTCATCGTTTTTTCAATGCGCATTTTATAAGTACCACTTTCTTTAATTTCCTTTGGTTTCTGAGCCAGGGCCGTTAAAGAAAATCCAGAAAATAAAACTAAGAAAGTAAGGCATTTATGCATGGGCATTTCATTTAATTTGTCTTTAAAACCATTCGGTCTGAACCAATTTTAATGGAGCAAAACCGATAAAAACAAATGAAACGAAATTTCTAAAAACAAAAAATACCTACAATTAGGTATTTTTAAAGTTATTTAAACAATGAAAAATCCTACTTAGGAATAAAGGGTCTAGTTATAATTCTGATAGCTCTTTGGTAGCTAAAATAATTCCACATCCAATTGGTAAATACAATAATTCTGCTTCTAAAACCAACCAATAACATTAAGTGTAAAAACATCCAACCTAACCAAGCTAAATATCCCTGAAGCTTTATTCCGAATACTTCTAATACTGCTTTATGTCGCCCAACCGTTGCCATGCTTCCTAAGTTTAAGTATGTATAAGGTTTTAGCGGTTTACCTGCCAGTTCATTTAAAATATTTTTAGCAAGCAGTTTTCCTTGTTGTTGGGCAACAGTACCCACCATGGGGTGGCCATTAGGGTAGGCTTTATCAGTGCTCATGTAGGCAATATCGCCAATGGCAAAAATGTTTTTTAATCCTTCTATTCGGTTATACGCATCTACTTGGTAACGATTGCCACGAGCCAAAACATTTTCTGGCATGCCAGGTATGGTTTTTCCTTTTACACCAGCACTCCATATAACGGTATCGGTTTGTAAGGTCTGACCCGAACTTAACAGCAACTCACCTGTTTGCGCTTGGTATTCTTTAACGGAGGTATTAAGCAAAACATGAACGCCCAATTCTTCTAGAAAGTCTTTTGCCTTTGTAGATGAAATTTCGCTCATGGCAGCCAATACTCTTGGGGCAGCTTCTACCAAATAAACCTGCATTTTATTGGCGTCTAATTCGCTGTAATCGGATGGCAAAACGTGCTTCTTTATCTCGGCTAGTGCGCCGGCTGTTTCAACTCCGGTTGGACCACCACCTACTACCACAAAATTTAAGATACGCTCTATGCTGTTGCCATTGCTTTCATTTAAGGCCTTTTCAAATTCTTGTAAGATATCGCTGCGCAGGTCTAAGGCATCTGGAATCGACTTCAGCTGCATGCAATGTTTCTCCAACTCTGTATTGCCAAAAAAATTAGTTTGGGCACCTGTGGCAATGCATAAATAATCAAAATCGAAGGCACCAATGCTTGTTTCAATCTTATTAGCCACCGTATCTATTTGCGTTACCTCTGCCATTCTAAAAGCCACATTGGGCATGCTTCCAATAATTTTACGCAATGGGTAAGCAATGGCATCCGGCCCCAAACCACCTGAGGCCACTTGGTACATGAGCGGTTGAAAATTGAAGTAATTATTCTTATCAAAAACAGTTACCCGAATCGGTTTCCCTTTTAACTTTTTTATCAGTTCAACACCGGCAAATCCACCCCCAATAACAATTAAGTGTGGCAAATTTTTATTGTGGTAATCCATGGTTTTATTTTGATAACAAAGTTACGGGTTGTTTTGTTATGATTTGGGGGGGGTATTTATTATTTAGAGATTTATTTTGATGAGGTTAATTAACAAGCAAAAAATCTAAAACATTTTTATTAATTCAGCAATGTAGAATACATATACTCATGAGGCAAACTTTTTTTAGTGTATAATTTTGATTCAATAAAAATGGGCATTAGTCCAATTTTACTTCTTTCAAAATCTACATTTTTAACATCTTCAATATTGTCAGGATAAGCACTTCTGGTTGTAAATGCACCATACTTTTGTGGCATTCCTAGCACTAAAGTTCTATGTCTGTCAACAAATATAGCATATTGACCTGGCAAGAAATTACCTAATGAAACCTGTGCATTTAAAGTACTATCATAAAATTTATATAAGTCTTCTTTATCACGGTAAGCCGTAATATGCATTATGATGACCATAATTCTATTCATCTGCATTAAGCCAATTTCTTTTAAATTTGGAAAACCATAGGTTTCAATATTCTTTCTAAGTGCAATTTCATTCAAAGAATCTGCATTCCGTACAACCGTATATGCAAACGATTGGACACAAAAGTCTGAAGTTTTCAAACTTCTAGCATAAATATCTATACTCAACATCTGCTGTATTTCAAGCAATCTTTCAGTATTAAGCTTTTCCTTAAACTCAAGATGATACTTCTCAAAATTTGCAATTGCCTTTTTGTATTCTGACGACTCTTGAAATACCAAACCAATGCTATCTGAGAAACTTTCTGACAGCCCCTCTTTGCTTATGCCCAATTTAATTGCTTTAACTGTTGCTTTAAACGCATCTGCATTTTGATTTAAAATAAAATTAACTTTTGCTAATAAAATCAAATCA